>JASHTP010000064.1 GCA_030040495.1 Alphaproteobacteria bacterium | reverse complement strand
CCGACGCCCTCGACCGGCGAGGCGGTGCCGGTGAAGTACCGGTCGAGGAAGGCGCCGGAGAGGCCGACCGCGTCGAAGATCTGCGCGCCGCAATAGGACTGGAAGGTGCAGATGCCCATCTTGGACATCACCTTCATGATGCCCTTGGCGACCGCCTTGATGTAGCGCTTGTGCGCATCGGCCTCGCCGACCTCGCCGAGCTCGCGGCGCTGGGCGGAGATGGTGTCGAAGGCGAGATAGGGGTTGATCGCCTCGGCGCCGTAGCCGGCGAGCAGGCAGAAATCATGGAGCTGGCGCGCCTCGCCGGTCTCGACGACGAGGCCGACCTCGGTCCTGAGCCCGCCGCGGATGAGGTGGTGATGGACGGAGGCGACGGCGAGCAGCGACGGCACGGCGATGTGCTCGGCGTCGACCGCGCGGTCGGAAAGGACCAGGAGGTTGTAGCCGGCGCGCACCACCTCCTCGGCGCGCTTGCAGATCTGCTCGACCGCGCGCGCCATGCCGGCCGCGCCCTCGTCGGCGGGATAGCAGATCGAGAGCGTGTAGGTCTTGAACTTGCCGCCGGTATTGTCCTCGATGCGGCGGATCTTCTCGAGATCGACGTTGGTCAGGATCGGCTGCTTCAGCTCGAGCCTGATGTGCTTGCCGCCGGTGTCGAGGTCGAGCAGGTTGGGCCGCGGCCCCACCAGCGAGACCAGCGACATCACCAGCTCCTCGCGGATCGAATCGATCGGCGGGTTGGTGACCTGGGCGAAGCGCTGCTGGAAATAGTCGAAGAGCAGCTTCGGCCTGAGCGACAGCACCGCGAGCGGCGTGTCGCGCCCCATCGAGCCCACCGTGTCGTCGCCGGCCAGCGCCATCGGCCGCAGGAAGAACTTGATGTCCTCCTGGGTGTAGCCGAAGGCCTGCTGGCGATCGAGCAGCACGTCCGCCGGCGGCGCCATCGGCGCGATCTCGTCGGGCAGCGTCTCGAGCTTGATCTGCGTCTCGTCGAGCCATTGCTGGTAGGGCTTGGCCGCGGCCATCTCCGCCTTGAGCTCGCTGTCGTCGATGATGCGGCCGCGCTCGAGATCGACCAGCAGCATCTTGCCGGGCTCGAGCCGCCATTTGCGCACGATGCGCGGCTCCGGGATGTCGAGCACGCCGGCTTCCGACGCCATGATGACGAGGTCGTCCGCCGTCACCATGAAGCGCGCGGGCCTGAGGCCGTTGCGGTCGAGGGTGGCGCCGATCTGCCGCCCGTCGGTGAAGGCGAGCGCCGCCGGGCCGTCCCACGGCTCCATCACCGCCGCATGGTACTCGTAGAAGGCGCGGCGCCTGGGCTCCATCAGCTCGTTGCCGGCCCAGGCCTCGGGGATCATCAGCATCAGCGCGTGCGGCAGCGAATAGCCGCCGGCGATGAGCAGCTCCAGGCAATTGTCGAGCGTCGCCGAATCGGAGTTGCCGTCGCCGATCAGCGGCCACAGCTTCTCGAGATCGCCGCCGAGCACGGAGGACGTCATCGAGTGGCGCCGCGCCAGCATCCAGTTGATGTTGCCGCGCAGCGTGTTGATCTCGCCATTGTGGGCGAGGTAGCGGAAGGGATGCGCCAGCTCCCAGGACGGGAAGGTATTGGTGGAGAAGCGCGCATGCACCAGCGCCAGCGCCGATTCGAAGCGCTTGTCGCCGACATCGCCGTAATAGAGGGCGAGCCGCTCGGGGATGATCATGCCCTTGTAGATGATGGTGCGCGCCGACAGGCTGGCGATGTAGAAGGCGCTCTGCTCCGGCAGCTGGCGCGCGCGGATGCTGAGATGCGTCTGCTTGCGGATGACGAAGAGCTTGCGCTCGAAGGCGTCGAGATCGGCGCAGTTGGCGCCGCGGCCGATGAAGATCTGGCGGATCACCGGCTCGATCGGCTTGATGCTCTCGCCGAGCACGGAGCTGTCGACCGGCACGTCGCGCCAGCCCAGCACGCGCTGGCCCTCGGCCTCGACATAGTATTTGAGCGTCTCCTCGCAGGCCTGGCGGGTCGCGGCGTTGCGCGGCAGGAACATCATGCCGACGCCGTACGCGCCGGGCTTGGGCAGCGCGAAGCCCAGGCGCTTCGCCTCGGCGCGGAACAGCTTGTCGGGGAGCTGGACGAGGAGCCCGGCGCCGTCGCCGGCGAGGGGATCGGCGGCGACCGCGCCGCGATGGGCGAGGTTCAGCAGAATGCGGATGCCGTCGGCGACGATCGCATGGCTCTTGCGGTTCTTGATATGGGCGACGAAGCCGACGCCGCAGGCGTCGTGCTCATTGCCCGGATCATAAAGCCCCTGCCGTGCCGGCATCGACGAAACCACCCTTCACCCCCTCGGCGGCGTGCGCTGCACGCGCACGCGAAGACCACCTCTCGGCGCCGGACGGGGTGTCCCGACATGCTGCGCCGTGGCGATCGTTCTTCCCTGACGCTTCCCGCCCGGCTGGCACCGCCGCCGGCCCCGCGCCCCGATCTGCGAGCATCGCGGCACCTCCCCCGCGAGTCAAGAGCGCGGCGCCCGGCGGCGCTTCTAGCGGCGCATCCCGGCGAAGGGGTGGGTGCTCGACAATCCGCCATCTACGGCAAGGGCTTGGCCGTTGACGTAGGAGGCCTCGTCGCTGGCCAGGAAGAGCGCCGCGGCGGCGATCTCTTGGGGCTCGCCGGCGCGCTGCAAGGGGTTGAGCTGGCCGATCTTGCCCTCGCTGCCGCGGGCCCGGGCGCGCTCGAAGATCGGCCTGGTCATGCCCGTCTCGATCAGGCCCGGGCAGATGGCATTGACCCTGACCCCGGTGCCGGAGAGCGAATTGGCGGCGGTCTGGACCAGGCTGATGACCCCGGCCTTGCTGGCGCTGTAGGGATGGCCGCCGGCATTGGCGCGCAAGCCCGCCACCGAGGCGGTGCAGATGATCGAGCCCTTGCCCTGCTTCGCCATGAGCGGCGCGCCGTGGCGGATGGCGAGGAAGGGACCGATCAAATTGACGCGCAGGATCTCGCGCCAGAGCTCCACCGTCTGCTCGAAGAGCGGCACCAGGCCGCCGCTGATGCCGGCATTGGCGAAGATCACGTCGATGCCGCCGAGCTCCTTCGCCGCCTTCTGGATGAAGGCCTGGACGTCGGCCTCGGCGCCGGCGTCGGCGGCGACGGCGATGGCCTTGCCGCCTTCCGCCTTGATCTCGGCGGCGGTCGCTTCGACCGCCGGCGGCGTCTTGTCGACGATCAGCACGGCGGCGCCCTCGGCGGCGAAGAGCTTGGCGCTGGCGCGGCCGATGCCGCTGCCCGCGCCGGTGACGATCGCCCGCTTGCCCTGAAGCCGTCCCATGCCGTGCTCCCGCCGTCCGTTCGCTTCCGGGCGATGGTGCGCAGCCGGACGGCGGAATGCAATGCGTTGCTGCGGTCCCTATTGCGCCGCCGCGCCGAGCGCCGGCGCCGGCGCCGGCGCCGGCCGGACCAGCCGGGCGCGCGGCAGGGTCACGGTCACGCTGGTGCCGATGCCCGGCGCGCTGTCGAGGGTGAGGGTGCCGCCATGCTTCTCGATCAGCATCTTGGCGAGCGGCAGGCCGAGCCCGGTGCCCTCGTAGGAGCGCGACAGCGTGTTGTCGATCTGGCGGAAGGGTTCGAGCGCGACCGGGATGTCCTGCGGCCGCATGCCGATGCCGCGATCGGCGACGGTGACGGCGAGATCGCCGTCGTCGAGCAGCCGGGCGTGGAGCGTGACCGCGCCGCCCTCGCGCGAGAACTTCACGGCGTTGGAGAGCAGATTGACCACCACCTGCTTGAGGCGCAGCTCGCCGGCCATGACCGGCGGCAGATCGGCCGGCAGGGTGGTGGTGATGGTCACCGATTTCTGCCGCGCCTGGGCGAGCACGAGGCCGACGCAATCCTGCGCGAGCGTCGCGATGTCGACCTGCGATTCCACCAGCTCCAGCTGTCCCGCCGCGAGCTTCGACAGGTCGAGCACGTCGTTGACGAGGCGCAGCAGGTGCTGGCCCGAGGCGTTGATGTACGTGGCGTATTCGCGGTAGCGCGGCCCCGCCGACGCGCCGAAGATCTCGCCGCCGATCACCTCGGAAAAGCCGATGATGGCGTTCAAGGGCGTGCGCAGCTCGTGGCTCATATTGGCGAGGAAGCTCGATTTGGCGCGGTTGGCCGCCTCGGCCTCCTCCTTGGCGCGGATGAGCTCGCCTTCGCGCTGGCTGATCGCCTCCGCCATGCGGTCGACGGCGTGGCCGAGGCGGCCGAGCTCGGAGCCGCCGCCGCCGCCGCCGACGCGCGCCGACCAGTCACCGAGCCGCCAGCGCTCGGCGGCGGCGAGCAGCGTGTTGATCGGCCGGCGGACCATGTAGTGGAAGCCGAGCCAGGACAGGCCGCCGCCGATCACCAGCGCCGCGGCGAGCGCCAGCCCCTGCCAGGCGGTGCCGCGGTCGATCGCGGTGAAGGCGCTTTCCTTGTCGAGCCCGACCTCGATATAGATGCCCTGGCCCGGCGCCGCCTCGACCGGGTTGACGCCGTAGATGCGCAGGCGGCCGTCGCGGTCGCGGCCCTCGATCGTGCTCAAATTCATGCCATGCACCAGCTGCCGGCGGGCCGGCGGCAGCTCTGTGCCGATGGCGGCCAGCGCCGCGCCATCCGCGGGCACCTGGGCGATGATCACCCCGTTGCGGTCGGCGACGGTGAGGACGGCGTTCGGCGGCAGGATGTCGCGGGCCAGGTTGGACATGAGCCAGTCGACGCGCAGGCCGGCGAGCACCTCGCCGACGACGTTGCCGTCGGGGTCGCGGATGGGGAAGCCGAGCTGCAGCACGCGGGTGCCGTCGGCCATCATCGCCGAGCCGCCGACGGCGAAGGCGCCCGAGGTGAGCGGCCCCCAGAAATAGGGCGTGTGGGGCAACAGCGCGCCGGTCTGGCCGGTGCTCGAGCACAGGATGTTGCCGCGCAGGTCGGCCGTGACGATATAGCCGTAATAGGGGAAGCGGCCGGCGAGGCGGCGCAGCAGATCGTCGCCGCGCGCCGGGTCGTGCACGCCCGCCGAGCGCAGCTCCGCGATCGTGATCAGCACTTGCCGCGCGCCTTCCAGCACGCGGTCCTGCTCCATGCCGACCAGCGTGGCGAGCCGGAGGGCCTCGGCATGCAGTTCGCGCTCGCGCGCCCGGCGGTGATCCAGCGCGTCGTGGATCTGGATGGCCGTCACCGGCACCAGCGCGATCGCCACCAGGAGGAATAGCCGTGCAAGGATGCTCATGGTCCCGGCCGCTTGATCCCGGCCGAGCATGGCAAGAATTGGTTAACAAACTGGTCAGGTTTCTGGTCCGCTCGGGCGAAGGGGTAGGGGCGGCCGGCAGCCGGCACCCGGACCTGCTATGGTCGCGCCATGATCCCGGTGACCCCCCGCATCGCCCTCGACGAGCGCGAGATCGAGGAGCAGTTCATCCGCGCCGGCGGGCCGGGCGGGCAGAACGTCAACAAGGTGGCGACCGCGGTCCAGCTCCGCTTCGATGCCGCCGCCTCGCCTTCGCTCGACGACGGCATCCGCCGGCGCCTCGCGACGCTGGCCGGACGGCGCATGACCAAGGAGGGGGTGCTGGTCATCACCGCCGAGCGCTTCCGCACCCGCGAGCGCAACCGCGCCGACGCGCTGGCGCGGCTCCTCGACCTCATCCGTCGC
>JASHTP010000063.1 GCA_030040495.1 Alphaproteobacteria bacterium | reverse complement strand
CGCCGAGATCGAAAAAAAGATCGGCGAGCTCGGCCCGCGCGAGGAGCGCGTGCGCATGACGCGGCTCAGGCGCCGCATCGCCGAGCGGCTCAAGGAAGCGCAGAACAACGCCGCCATGCTCACCACCTTCAACGAGGCGGACATGAGCGAGGTGATGGCGCTGCGCGAGCGCTACCGCGACGGCTTCGAGAAGAAGTACGGCGTGCGCCTCGGCTTCATGTCGATCTTCGTCAAGGCGTGCATCGTCGCGCTCAAGGAGATTCCGGCGGTCAATGCCGAGATCGCGGGCGACGACATCATCTACAAGAACCATTACGACATCGGCGTCGCCGTCGGCACCGAGCAGGGGCTGGTCGTGCCGGTGGTGCGCGATGCCGACCGGCTCGGTTTCGCCGAGATCGAGAAGAAGATCGCCGATTTCGGCCGCCGCGCCCGCGACGGCAAGCTCACCCTCGAGGAGCTGTCGGGCGGCACCTTCACCATCTCCAACGGCGGCATCTACGGCTCGCTCATGTCGACGCCGATCCTGAACCCGCCGCAATCCGGCATCCTCGGCATGCACAAGATCCAGAAGCGGCCGGTCGCCGTCGGCGACCGCATCGAGCTCAGGCCGATGATGTATCTCGCGCTCTCCTACGACCACCGCATCGTCGACGGCCGCGAGGCCGTGACCTTCCTGGTGCGCGTCAAGGAATGCGTCGAGAATCCCGAGCGCATGCTGTTCGACGTCTGAGCCTCCCGCCAGGAAGGACCGCGCCATGCCCGACACCTACGACGTCATCGTCATCGGCGGCGGTCCCGGCGGCTATGTCGCCGCCATCCGCGCGGCGCAGCTCGGCCTCAGGACCGCCTGCGTCGAGAAGCGCGGCAGCCTCGGCGGCACCTGCCTCAACATCGGTTGCATCCCGTCGAAGGCGCTGCTGCAATCCTCGGAGAAATACGCCGAGGCGCAGCACGCGCTCGCCCAGCACGGCGTCAAGCTCGCCGGCGTCGAGCTCGATCTCGCCACCTTGATGGCGCGCAAGGACAAGGTCGTCGGCGAGAACACCCGCGGCGTCGAGTTCCTGTTCAAGAAGAACAAGGTCGACTGGGTCAAAGGCGCCGCGCGGCTCGTCGCGGCGGGCCGGGTCGCGGTGACGCCGATGAACGGCGGCGAGGCGCAGGAGCTCGGCGCCAGGTCGATCATCATCGCCACCGGCTCCGACATCGTGCCGCTCCCCGGCGTCGAGATCGACGAGAAGACCGTCGTCTCCTCCACCGGGGCGCTGTCGCTGCCTGCGGTGCCCAAGCAGCTCGTCGTGGTCGGCGGCGGCTATATCGGGCTCGAGATGGGCTCGGTCTGGCGCCGGCTCGGCAGCGCCGTGACCGTGGTCGAGTTCCTCGACCGCATCACTCCCGGCATGGACGGCGAGCTGTCGAAGCAGCTGCAGCGGGTGCTGGCCAGGCAGGGCTTCGCCTTCAAGCTCGGCACCAAGGTGGTCGCCGCCGAGCGCGGCAAGGACGGCGTCACGCTGACGCTGGAGCCGGCCGCCGGCGGCGCGCGCGAGGAGCTGGTTTCCGACGTGGTGCTGGTCGCCATCGGAAGGCGGCCCTACACCGAAGGGCTCGGCCTCGAGACCGTCGGCGTCGCCGCCGACAACAAAGGCCGCATCATTGTCGATGCCAATTTCGCCACCAACGTCCCCGGCATCTACGCCATCGGCGACGTCATCGCCGGGCCGATGCTGGCGCACAAGGCGTCGGAGGAAGGCGTGGCGCTGGTGGAGACGCTCGCCGGGCAGAAGAGCCATGTGAATTACGGCGCGATCCCGGCGGTGATCTACACCTGGCCGGAGGTTGCCTCGGTCGGGCAGACGGAAGAGGAGCTCAAGGCGGCGGGCATCGCCTACAAGACCGGCAAGTTCCCGTTCTCCGCCAACGCCCGCGCCCGCGCCAACGGCGACACCGAAGGCTTCGTCAAGATCCTGGCCGACGAGCGCAGCGACCGCGTGCTCGGCGTGCACATCATCGGGCCCGATGCCGGCACGCTCATCGCCGAGGCGACGCTCGCCCTCGAATACGGCGCCAGCGCCGAGGACATCGCCCGCACCTGCCACGCCCATCCGACGCTCAACGAAGCGGTCAAGGAAGCCGCGCTCGCCGCCGAAGGGCACGCGCTGCATATTTGAGGCGCGGGCGACGGCCGGTGCTACCCTTTCGCCCTGGGATGCGCCTGGTCGTAGACGGCGATGAGGCGCTCGGCGTCGATCGCGGTGTAGCGCTGCGTCGTCGTCAGGCTGGCATGGCCCAGCAGCTCCTGGATGGCGCGGAGATCGCCGCCGCCGGCGAGCAGATGCGTGGCGAAGCTGTGGCGCAGCGCATGCGGCGTCGCCGTTTCCGGCAATCCCAGCGCGGCGCGGAGCTGCTGCATCCGCTGCTGCACCAGGCGCGGATGAAGCGGGCCGCCGCGCGCGCCGCGGAACAGCGGCTCGTCCGGCGCGAGCCGCCAGGGGCAGGCGGCGACATAGTCGGCCACCGCGTCGGCCACCTGCGGCAGCACCGGCACCTGCCGCGTCTTGTTGCCCTTGCCGGTGACGGCTAGCGCGCCCGGCTCGAGCGGCGCGTCGCGCCGCGTCAGGCCCAGCGCCTCCGAGAGACGCAGGCCGCAGCCATAGAGCAAGGTCAGGATCGCCGCGTCGCGCTTGCCGATCCAGGGCGCGCGCGCCGCCTCGACCGCGTCGAGCGCGGCGTCGGCGTCTTCGGCGGAGAGCGGCTTCGGCACCGATTTCGGCAGCTTCGGCGTCTTCACCGCGGCGAGCGCCGCGTTGCGCGCCAGGCCGCGCCGGTCGAGGAAGCGGAAGAAGCCCCTGAGCGCCGAAAGCGCCCGCGCCGTCGAGCTGCGCATCAACGGCTCCGCCGCGCGGCGCGCGAGCCAGGCGCGGAAATCCGCGGCGCTCAGCACGCCGAGCTCGGCGAGGCTCGGCTGGGCGCCGCGATGCTCGGCGATGAAGTCGAGGAAATCGGCGAGGTCGAGACCGTAGGCGGCGAGCGTATGCGCCGAGGCGCGGCGCTCGTCGGCGAGCCAGCTCTGCCAGCGGGCGATGGCGTCGGCGAGATCGGCGGTCGCGGCAAAACGGGCGAGCGGCACCCGGGCGGGGCCGCGCCGCGCGCTCACGCCGGCAGGTCGAGCCAGGCGGCGATGGTGATGCCGAGCGCGCGGGCGAGGAAGCCCAGAAGCTCGGTGCCCTGGCCGCCATGGAACTTGCCGGGCCGGCGCATGCCGATGCAGAGCAGGCCGGCCGGCGCCGCCGCGCTGACCGAGAGCCTGAGCAGCGCCGCCGAGCGCACCAGCCCGGCGCCGTCGCCGAACAGGGCCGGATCGCCTTCGGCGTCGCTCTGCAGCACCACGTCGCGATCGGCGCCGAGTACCGCGTCGACCGTGCCGGGATCGAGGATCTGCACGCCCTGATGGCTGAGCCGCGGCCGCTGCGGTCCCGTGGATTCGACGGCGATGGTCACGACGTCGGCGTCGAGCAGCACCGCGAGATCGGTGGTGACGATCTGGATGAGCTGCTCGAAGCTGCTGGCGGCGAGCAGCGTCAGCACCGCCGTATGGACGCGCGCCTGGGTCGCGAGATTGGCGCGGCTGGTGGCGACGAGGGCGCGATGCTGGCCTTTGAGCCGCGCGATCTCGGCGCGCTGATGCTGCAGCATGAAATGCTGCATGTCGACGACGCGCTCGCCGCGCTGCTGGCTCGGCGGCGTCAGCACCTGCAAGAGCTCGCTGTGGTCGACCAGGAAATTCGGGTTCTGCCGCAGAAAGGCCACGACCTCGGCGGCGCTCGGCGCGCTGCGGCCGGGGAGCATGGCGGCCGGCCGCGCCGGATCGGCTGGCGTGGTCTTGTCGTGGGGGCGATC
This sequence comes from Alphaproteobacteria bacterium, assembly GCA_030040495.1. GTDB lineage: Bacteria > Pseudomonadota > Alphaproteobacteria > ATCC43930 > CGMCC-115725 > DAHUYF01. The sequence continues at coordinate 1,208 of JASHTP010000063.1, read as the reverse complement.
CAAACGCTTCCCCTCCTATTCGGCGGCGGCTTTGGTCTCGCCGAGGATCGACTGGCCGGTCTTGGTCCAGTCGGCGAGAAAGGCGGCGAGGCCCTTGTCGGTGAGCGGGTGCTGGAACATCTGGCGCAGCACGTTGGGCGGCAAGGTGCCGACATGCGCGCCGAGCTTCGCCGCCTCGACGACATGCATGGGATGGCGGATCGAGGCCACCAGCACTTCGGTCTTGAGGCCGGGATAGTTGCGATAGATCGCGACGATGTCGCGGATGAGCGCCATCCCGTCGGCGCCGACATCGTCGAGCCGGCCGACGAAAGGCGAGATGAAGCTCGCGCCGGCCTTGGCGGCGAGCAGCGCCTGCGCCGCCGAGAAGCACAAGGTGACGTTGACCATGGTGCCTTCGCTGGCGAGCGCGCGGCAGGTCTTGAGCCCGTCGGGCGTCAGCGGCACCTTCACCGCGACGTTGCGCGCCAGCCGGGCGAGCGTGCGGCCCTCGGCGAGCATGGTCGCATGATCGGTCGCCGCCACCTCGGCGCTCACCGGTCCCGGCACGATCGCGCAGATCTCGCGCACGACGTCGAGGAAATTGCGCCCGGTCTTCGCCACCAGCGACGGGTTGGTGGTGACGCCGTCGACCAGCCCCGTCGCGGCGAGGTCGCGGATCTCCGCGAGGTCGGCGGTGTCGATGAAGAACTTCATGCCGGTCTAGTCCCTATTGCCCCGCGCTGCTTCTGGCACCTGCGCCGCTTTCTGTCTAAGAGTGTAACCCATGCGCGACCGCCACGCCAGTTCTCGCGCGGCCGCAATGGCCGCGGCAAGCGCGCGCGACGAGGCGCGCGTCAGCGTGCTGCTGCCCTTGCCGCTCGCCGGCGCCTATGACTATGTTGCACCGGGCGACCTGGCGCTGAAGGCCGGCGATTTCGTCGTCGCCCCGCTCGGCCCGAACGAGGTCGCGGGCGTCGTCTGGGGCGACGCCGCGGGCGATGTCGCGCCGGCGAAGCTGAAGCGCGTCGTCGAGCGGCTCGACGCGCCGCCGATGCCGGAGTCCCTGCGCCGACTCGTCGACTGGGTCGCATCCTACACGCTGGCGCCGCCCGGCGCCGTGCTGCGCATGGCGATGAGCGTCACCGATGCGCTCTATCCCGCGCGCGAGATCGCCGGCTATGCGCTTTCGGAGCGCGGCCGCGCCGCGCTCGCCGAAGACGCCGCGC
>JASHTP010000062.1 GCA_030040495.1 Alphaproteobacteria bacterium | reverse complement strand
GCGACCTCGATGCCCTCGGCGAGCACGAAGGAGCGCTGGAACTGCCGCGCGGCGATGCCGCGATGGAGATAGACGCGATCCCGCTCGTCGGTCTGCTTGCCGCGCACGACGAGCTGATTGTCCTCGACCTGCACGGCAAGATCGGCCATGGCGAAGCCGGCAACGGCGAGCGTGATGCGCAGGCTGTTCTCGCCGGTCTGCTCGACATTGTAGGGCGGATAGCCGTCGGCGGCGGCCTTGCTGACCCGGTCGAGCGCCCGCTCGAATTGGTCGAAGCCCAAAAGAAGGGGAGAATTGAACAGCGACAGACGCGACATCTGACCTCCTCCGGCGAGCGAGTCCAGCGGGCCCTTACGGCGCCCTTAACCAGTCTGGCGATCCCCACGGCATCGCCAGAACCTATGTGGGGTGCGGCGCCGGCCCCATCAAGTCCCTGGAAAAAGCGCGGAAATCGGCCGTCATGGGGCGGTTGACGATGCTTCGGAGACGCACCTATGCTCGCGCTGCGGGACGAAGCAGCACCATTCGGGAGGGAACCTATGATCCGCAAGATGATCGCCATGGCTGGGGCCGTGGCGCTGAGCCTGTCCTGGGCCGCCGCGGCCGAAGCGCTCACCTTGTCCAGCCCCGACGTCAAGCGGGGCGCCACCATCAGTGACGAGCAGGTGTTCGCCGGCTTCGGCTGCACCGGCAAGAACATCTCGCCGGCGCTGAGCTGGAAGGGAGCGCCGGCCGCCACCAAGAGCTTCGCGCTCACCGTCTACGACCCCAATGCGCCGACCGGCAGCGGCTGGTGGCATTGGGTCGTGTTCAACATTCCGGCCAAGACCACGGCGCTGCCCAAGAACGCCGGCGATCTCAAGGCCAATCTGATGCCGGCCGGCGTGGTGCAAGGCCGCACCGATTTCGGCACGCCGGGCTATGGCGGGCCGTGCCCGCCCAAGGGCGACAAGCCGCACCACTACATCTTCACGATCTATGCCCTCGACGTCGATCATCTCGACGCCGACGCCAACGCGTCGGCCGCCTATGTCGGCTTCAACATCCACTTCCACACGCTGGCCAAGGCCCGTCTCATCGGCCTGTACGGACGCTGACCCGCGCGGGAATGAATGCAAGAAGGGCCCGGCCGTCGCCGGCCGGGCCCTTCGCGTAACTGGTGGAGCCAGGGGGATTCGAACCCCCGACCTCCGCAATGCCATTGCGGCGCTCTCCCAACTGAGCTATGACCCCAGAAGGCCGCGACCGGCAGTCTAGCGCCAAGCCGGCGGCCGCGGGAGCGGCAAGTTAGCGACCGGCCCGGCCGGCCGGCAAGCGGAAAATCGCCGGGCTCAGCGCTCCTCCTCGTCCTCGACGTTCTCGATCACCTCGGCCATGTCGTCCTCGTCCTCGCCGAGCTCCGAGGCGTCCTCGATGACCTCTTCCTCCTCTTCTTCCTCCTCGCCCTCGGCCTCCTCGGCGCCCTCGATCGCGACCTCCTCGCCCTCCTCCTCGGCTTCGGCCTCCTCGGGGACGAGATCGGCCTCGATCTCCTCCTCGGCGATCGGCTCGATCGGCACCTCGGCCGGCGCCGGCGCCTTGGTGCGCCGCGTCTTCAGCGTCGTTTCCGCGTCGTGGGCGGCGCCGCATTTCGGGCAGATGACGGGATCGCGATGCATGTCGTAGTAGCGCGCCCCGCAATTCGGACAAACGCGTTTCATTCCCCATTCCGGCTTAACCATGGACCGCCTCCGTGCTCCCGCGGTGGCCGGCCAATTGCCATGATCGCGCCACCGCTGTCAAAAGCAAAATCATCGCCGCGCCGGCGGGCGCGGCGGGCCGGTTTCTGCCGCCGCCGGGTTGTGCTAGAGACAACGGCAGCGATGACGAGAGAGTCGTGACCCCGCTTTCCTCCGGCACGGCCGCTGCGCTCCACGGCCGCTTGCGCGCGCCCGGCGACAAGTCGGTGTCGCACCGCGCGCTCATCCTGGCCTCGCTCGCCGTCGGCCGCACGCGGATCACCGGCCTGCTCGAGGGCGAGGACGTGCTGTGCACGGCCGCCGCGATGGGCGCGCTCGGCGCCGGCGTCGCGCGCGACGCCGGCGGCTGGACGATCGACGGCGTCGGCCTCGGCGGTCTCGCCGAGCCCGAGGAGATCCTCGATTTCGGCAATTCCGGCACCGGCGCGCGGCTGGTCATGGGCGCGGTCGCCAGCCACGCCATCACCGCCTTCTTCACCGGCGACGCCTCGCTGCGCCGGCGGCCGATGGCGCGCATCGCCGAGCCGCTGCAACGCATGGGCGCGCGCATCGTCGCCCGCGACGGCCGCCGCCTGCCGCTCGCCGTCATCGGCGCCGCCTCGCCGTTGCCCATCACCTATCGTCTCCCCGTCGCCTCGGCGCAAGTCAAGTCGGCGGTGCTGCTCGCCGGGCTCAACGCGCCGGGCGAGACCACGGTCGTCGAGCCGCAGCCGACGCGCGACCACAGCGAGCGCATGCTCCGCCATTTCGGCGCCGCGCTCAGCGTGAGCGACGGGCCGGAGGGGCGGCGCATCACGCTCACCGGCCAGCCGGAGCTCAAAGCCGCCGACATCGCCGTGCCCGGCGATCCCTCCTCGGCCGCCTTTCCTGCCGTCGCCGCGCTCATCGTGCCGGGCTCGCAGGTGGTGATCGAGGGCGTCGGCGTCAACCCGCTGCGCACCGGCCTGTTCGACACGCTGAAGGACATGGGCGCCGAGCTTTCCTTCGCCAACGAGCGCGTCGCGGGCGGCGAGCCGGTGGCCGATCTCGCCGTGCGCAGCGGCGGGCTCAGCGGCGTCGAGGTGCCGGCCGAGCGCGCGCCGCGCATGATCGACGAGTTCCCGATCCTGGCGGTGGCCGCCGCCTTCGCCCGCGGCCGCACGGTGATGCACGGGCTCAGCGAGCTCAGGGTCAAGGAAAGCGACCGGCTCAGCGCCATCGCGCACGGCCTTGCCGCCTGCGGCGTCAAGGTGGCGGTGGCCGACGACACGCTCACTGTCGACGGGCTGGGCGCGCCGCCGCCGGGCGGCGCCGACATCGCGACGCGGCTCGACCACCGCATCGCCATGGCCTTCCTCGTGCTCGGCCTCGCCGCACGCCGGCCGGTGCGCATCGACGACGGCGCCACCATCGCCACCAGCTTTCCCGGCTTCGTCGAGGCGATGAACGGGCTCGGCGCGGCGATCGCGCCGGCGGCGCCGTGATCATCGCGATCGACGGCCCGGCGGCCTCGGGCAAGGGCACGCTGGCACGCCGCCTCGCCCGCCATTTCAACCTCGCCCATCTCGACACCGGCGGGCTCTATCGCGCCGTCGCGCTGCGTGCGCTCGACAGCGGCGGCGACCCGGCCGAGCCG
>JASHTP010000061.1 GCA_030040495.1 Alphaproteobacteria bacterium | reverse complement strand
TTCTGGAAGCCGGGGTCCTTTGCATGCACGGCGACGAAGTCGGCGATGAGCTGGCGCAGCGATTCCGGCATGGTCACCGCCTCGATGATGCCTTGGCCGGGCTCCGTCAGGCCTTCGCCTTCGGCCGGGTCGGCGGTGACGGCGGCGATGGCGTAGGGCGGCTCGCCCCCGGTCGCCTGCATAACGACCCAGAGGCTCGGCGCACCGGAGGCGAGATTTCTGCGGTAATTGTCCGCCTCCGAGCGATAGAGCTCGATCTCGGCCGCGCCGGCATAGAAGGTGACGGCATCGCCATCGCGGGCGAGCGGCGTCCACGGTGCGGCCTCGGGCAGGCCGGCGAGCACGGCGACCGGCCGCCAGATGAGATCGGCCCAGGGCGACGTCGCCTTGCGCCGCTCGACCACCACGCCGACCGGGAGGCGCAGCAGCGGCGCGACCGGGTTCATGCGAGCGCCGCCCGATCCCGGGCCGGCAAGCCGGTCAGGAGGTTTTGCGGTTTCATGCGCAGCACCTTGTCCGGGTTCATCGCCAGGATGAGGTAGACCGGGTCTTCGCCCGGCGCCGGACCCGGCGCGACGAAGGTCAGCCGGAACAGCGCCGCGACGCGGCGTCGGGTCCGGTCGTCGAGCTCCTCGCCTCGCCACAGCGCATCGCCGATCGCCGTGCCTTCGGCGTCGAGCCCGACATACCAGCTCAACGGCACGTCGCGCAGCTCGCGCAGCGGCTCCACGGCGATGTCGACGGCCAGCATGTGCCGCACCCAGCGCTCGATCGCGGTGCCGAGCGCCGCGGGACCGCGGCGGCCGACGGTGAGATCGAGGGCCATGTCGAAGCGGTCGCTCCGCTCCCAGTAGCCCGGCGCCGTCTCGTCGGTGAGCACGTCGATCGCCGCGCCCGCCGGAATGCCGAGCATGGAGACGAGCGGCGAGAGCGGCATCGCTCCGGTGCCGGCGATGGTCTCGTCGTCGGCGGCGAGCAGCGCGCCTTGATGCAGCGTCATCCGTTGCCGGCGAAAGAACAGCTCGCCCGCGCGCAGCACGAACGGATCCTCGCAGCCCTCGAGCGCATTGCGCAGAATCACGTGAACCAGCTGGTCGAGGAAGAGCGGCGGCGTGGCGTCGACGCCGCGGCGCATGAGATCGAGATAGGCGGCTTCGAGCGTCTTGTGACCCAGCAGGCGATCGCGGAAGGCGATCATGACCTGCCAGTTCTCCCGCGCGTCGGCATCGGCGATCGCCGCGATCTCCGCGGCCGCGACCGGCCGGCGCGGATCGGCGAGCAGCGCGGCATGGAGCCGGCGCTCGGCGGCGCAGGCTTCGTCCGGCGGCTTGAGCTCGGGCCGCGCCAGATAGGCCTTGACGAACTCGTCGCTGACGGCGAGCCCGCCGCCGGCCTCGCGATCCGTCAGATGATGGCCGCAGGACAGCCAGAAATCCTTCATTCGCCTGTCCCGCGCGCCAGCGCCGCCAGATCGACGATCTCCGCCGCCTCGTCCTCGGCCGCGCCGTCGAAGGAGAAGGCGTGCCAGCGCTTGTCGTCGCCGCGCGGCCGGAGGCTGCGAAAGGCTTCGCGAATGGCGCCGCCCTCGTGGCTGCGATGGACGGCAATCAGCGTGTCGGCCGGAAGCTCGCCGAGCGAGGCGGCGAAATCGATCTCCTCGGTGGCGACCGCCCGGGCGGCATCCGCGTCGGGGGCGCCGAAGCGCTCGAGCAGGCATTGGGCGAGCAGATCGATCGCCTGACCCCGATCCGTCTCGTCCGCCTCCACCACCTGCGCCAGCGTCGACCAGCCCAGGGACGGCACGCCGAGGAAGCCGCTGCGGAAGGCGGCGAGCCGCTTTCCTTCGAGCCTTCCCGCTTCGACGTCGGAAAACAGCATGGCGCCGGAGATCGCCCATTCGCCGGGCGGGGCGGCCGCGGGGAAGATGAAGCCGTCGGACGGATCGAGACGGATGGTGCGCAGCAGCCTCATAGCCGCGGCCTCCCGGTGGCGGGGTCGAGCCATTGCGGCGCCCCGGCCGCGAGCGCCGGCAGCAAGCGCCGATGGACGGTGCCGCCGCTAGCGCGCCGCAGCGCGAGGTCGCCGTTCTCGCCGATATCGTAGCGCAGGTCGCTCTCGCGCTTCAGTCTCGCCAGATAGTCCCCGGCGATGGCGGCGAACCCCTCCTCCCGCCAGCGATCGGCGGCCGCCATGAAATGCCGGGCGAAGCCTTCGACCAGGCGCTCCGAGCCGGCATCCTCGAACCCCTCCGCGTCGAGCGCGGTGGCCAGCGGGTGAAGTCCCGGCTCCGCTCCGCCCGGCGACGCGGTGCGGATCATGGCGCCGAAGACGAGCCAGTCCGGAGCCGCCTCTTCGGCGGCGCCGTCGGACCAGCCGAGGCGGCCGCCGCCGACGAGCCCGCCATCGACATAGATCGCGTCGGGCCAGACGATGGCGATCGGCTTTTCCGGCGGCGCCAGCGCGGCGAGCGCGTCGCCGAGCGCCGCCATCCCGGCATAGAGCGCGCGGCGCGCCGCCCGCAGCGGCTCGTCGGGCTCGAGCACGACGGCGAATTCCGCGAGGTCGAAGCGCCCGACATGAACCAGCGTTCCCGCGCCGAGCTCGGCAGCGTGGGCGCAGGCGTGAGCGAAGGCGTCGCCGGCCTCGCGCAACGCCACCGGCCGGAAAAGCGGCGGCAGATCGAGGGCGTGCACATGGGACCTGCGCATCCGGCGGCACCGTTCCCGCTGCATTTTCGACGACAGCGTCAAACGCGATCTGGTAACATTATATCGCTTGCACGTGCCGGCGTCAGTCCTCGGAACGGCACCCCGATTGCGAGACATGGCCATGCCGGATCGGCGCG
>JASHTP010000060.1 GCA_030040495.1 Alphaproteobacteria bacterium | reverse complement strand
CTGCGTCGGCAGGGCGCGTCCTTCGACGACCGACTCCGTTCAATCGCTTCGCGGGTGACTCGTTCGCCGGCTTTGCCGGCGAACCCTTCGGGGCCGCGCGTCGCAGCGCGGCCGGGTCACCCCCTCCGGGTCCGAGCGCGAAGCGGTCGGACGGGTCGGCCAGGATGAGGACGTTTCTTTTTGGCATCTGGAAGATGCCATTTCCGATCTACCTCATCCTGAGCCCGTCGAAGGACGCACAAACGGCCCTGCAGCGCCCCTAGAGATAGGTCTTCTCCAACAGCGCCCCGATCCGCTCGTTCTGGATCTCCGTCGTGCCGTCGACATAAGCGGCGATGCGGGCGCAGGCGATGTGGCGGCCGATGGGGTGCTCCTCGCGCAGGCCCTCCGCGCCCATCGCCTGCATGCACTGCGGCAGGCGCCGCCCGGCCATCTCGACCGCGACCTTCTTGGCGAGCGCGGCGGCGAGGACGGCGTTCTCGCCGCGGGCGATGACGCCCGCGGCGCGATAGGTCAGCAGCCGCGCCGCCTCGAGCTCGGCGGCGACGTCGACCAGCGACCAGCGGATGCCCTGATGATCGATGAGGCGCTTGCCGAAGGCGTGGCGGCGCGTCGCGTAGTCGAGCGCGACGCGCAGCGCCTCCGCCACCATGCCGCAGCACATGGCGGCGACATAGATGCGCGCGCCGTTGATGCCGTCGAGCGCGCGCTTGAAGGCCTCGCCCGGCGGATAGAAGAGCGCGTCCTCGTCGACGCGGAAGCCGGCGAGACGGAAGCCGCCGACGCCGATGGCGTGGCCGCCCATCATTCCATAGGGCGCCAGCCGCTCGAAGCCCGGGCCATCGGTGTCGATGAGGAAAGCGGCGATCCCCGCCGTGCCCGCCGCCGCGTCGGTCTTGGCATAGAGCAGGACGGTTTCGGCGCTCGCCGCATTGGTGATCCAGGCCTTCTCGCCGTCGATGATCCAGCCGCCCTCGATCTTGCGCGCCGTCGTGGTGATCGCCGGGAAGTCGCTGCCGGCCTGCGGCTCGGTGAGCGCGGTGCAGCCCATGCGCTCGCCGGCGATAAGCGGCGCCAGGTGGCGCGCGATCTGCGCCTGCGTGCCTTGCCGCGCGACGCGGCTCGCCGCGTTCTGCGTGTTGATCAGGCTGAAGGCGAGGCCCATGTCGGAGCGGGCAAGCTCCTCGGCGACGAGCGTCTTGGCGACGAAGCCCGCGCCCTGGCCGCCAAGCGCCTCCGGCACTTCGATCGCGGTGAGGCCGAGCCGCGCCGCTTCGCGGATGATCTCGCGCGGCACCAGGCGCGCGCGCTCCCAGGAAGCGGCCTGCGGCGCCGCCACGTCGCGGCGGAACTGGCGGGTCCGGTCGAGCAGCGCGCGCTCCGCCGCGGTCAGCGAGGCGATCGGCGACAAGGCGTCTTCCATGGGCGCTCGCGCGAGGGGAAAGGAGAGGCCGCGACTCTCGCCTTAGGCCGGCCTTCGGTCAAGCGCCGGCGGCGCCTAGGCCGCCGCCGCCGGCACGCGCCATTTGATCATCGCCACCTTGAGCGCGTCGTTGACCAGGAGGCAGCAGGCGGCCGCGTAGCCGATGATCGCCAGCGTCTGCTGCCAGGGCAGCGGCGGCAGGCCCGGGAGACCGACGAGCGACAGCACGACGCCCGCGAGCAGGTCGAGCGCCGAGGCCGCCATCAGCGCCTTGCCCGGCCGCGTCCGCCAGAACCATTGTCGCTCCCTGACCGAGAAGATCGAGAAGATGCCGAAATAGAGCAGCGTCTGAAAGCTGAAGGCGTGGAGGGCCGCGCCGTTCCTCGCCAATCCGAAACGCGCCCAGGCGATGGAGAGGAGCAGGAGAGTCTCCGCCACCATCGCCACGCCGATCGCCGCGGAGGTCGCGATGAAGCCGCCGATCTTCCAGCTTTCCGGCCGCCTCGACCAGCGCACCTCGTCGGTGGCGAGCGCGATCTTCGAGAAGTCGTTCATGAAGGTGAGCAGCAGCATGGCGAAGGCGGAGATGACGAACCGGCCGGTGACGATATAGGCGACGGCGACGAAGCTGGACTTCAGGATGGTGCGGCTGATCTTGTTGACGATCCAGGTCAGAACCCGCTGGTAGATCGCGCGTCCCTGCTCGACCAGCGCGACGATGTTGACCAGTCCGGGCTCGGTCAGGACCACGCTCGCGGCGCCCTTGGCGACGTCCGTCGAGGCGCTGACGGCGATGCCGACCTCCGCCTGGCGCAGCGCCGGCGCATCGTTGATGCCGTCGCCGGTCATGCCGGTCACGTGCTTCGCCGCCTGGAGATGGCGCACCACCGCGTATTTGTCGTCGGGATAGACTTCGGCGAATCCGTCGACGCCGGCCAGCAGATCGTCGGTCGCGTTGCCGGGCCTGGCGCCCGCCTCCCTCAGCTCGGCTGCGCGGCGGATGTTGCCGAGGCCGACGCCGTGAGCGATCTCGCGCGCCACCGGCAGCGCGTCGCCGGTCAGCATCTTGACGTCGATCCCGAGGCCGCGCAGCGCGGCGATGAGCTGCCCGGCGTCGGGCCGCGGCGGGTCTTGCAAGCTCACCAGGCCGATCAGCGCGAGAGCGCCCGCCTCCGCGCCGCGCGCGACGGCGAGCGTGCGCAAGCCCTTGAGCGCGGCCTCGTCGGCGCGCGCCTCGAGCGCGTCGATCGCCGGCGGCTGCAGGCCGCAGGCCTGCGCCACCGTCCGCACCGCTCCCTTCATCAGCCGCGCCCGCTGCCCGCCCTGCTCGACGACCGCCTCGGTCCTGCGGTTCTGCGGATCGAACGGCTCGAAGGAGACGCGACTGGCCGCGGCGACGAGAGCGGCGGCGCCGGGCCGTCGCGCCGCCGCGAGGAAGGCGAGGTCGATCGGGTCCTGGTTGGCTTCCTGGGAGGCGAGCGCGCCGGCGGCGACCACCTCATCCTCCGTCGCCGGGCCGAGCGGGATCACGCCGGTCACCGCCAGCCGGTTCATGGTGATCGTGCCGGTCTTGTCGACGCAGAGCACGTCCATCGTCGCCGCGTCCTCCGCGGCGCTGAGGCGCGTGACCAGGACGCCGCGCTTCGCCAGCTCGGCCGCGCCGAAGGCCATGCTGACGGTGAACATCACCGGCAGGGCGACGGGAACGGCGCCCATCAGCAGGACGAGCACGAGCGGCGCCATCTCGACGAGCGACGCCCCGCGCATCAGCGACAGCACGACGACGCCGCCGAGCACCGCGCCGACGACGAGGAGGAGCCAGCGCACCATCTTGGCGACCACCGCCTCGATGTGGAGCTTCGGTCGCGCCCGCTGCACCAGCTCCGTGGTGCGGCCGAAATAGGTCTTCGCTCCGGTCAGCATCACCACGCCGTTGCCTTCGCCGCGGCGGACGATCGAGCCCGACGAGAGGATGTCGCCGGCCGCCTTCTCCGCCTCCTGCGATTCGCCGGTGAGCGCCGATTGGTCGACGCCGAGCGCGCCGTTCAGGAGCTTCACGTCGGCGGGGACGATGTCGCCCGGCCGGACGCGGACGATGTCGCCGGGGACGAGCTCGCGGGCGGGCACGCTCTGCCAGGCCGCGTCCCGCCGCACCCGCGCGCTGACCTGCAGCCTTCGCCGCAGCGTCTCGACGACGCCGGCGGCGCGATGCTCCTGGCTGAACTGCAGCACCGCGTTGACCAGCAGCAGGGCGCCGACCACGGCGAGATCGGAATATTTCCGCAGCGCCAGCGACAGGATCATGATCAGCTCGAGCATCCACGCCGACAGGCCCCAGAATTTTCCGAGGAAGGCGAGGACGACATGCTCCTTGCGCTCGGCCACCTCGTTGTAGCCGTGCCGGCGCAGGCGCGTTTCGGCCTCCGCGCGCGTGAGGCCGACCTCCGGATCGACGCCGAGCGCGCGCAAGGCGTCGGGAACGGAAGCGGCGGCGAGGCCGGGAGCCCGATCGATCGGTCGCATGGGGCGCGAGTCTAGCCCGGATTTACCACCCGGGCATGCGCTGCGGCGGCGCAAAAGAAGCGGGCGGGCGAGCCCGCGGCCCGCCCGCCCGCAAGGGCGAAGGAGGACGGCTCCGCTATTCGGCGGCGCGCATCCGCGGCCGCGCCTGGGGGCCGACCGCGGCGTGCTGCGCGGCGCGCAGCGGCTTCAGCACGAAGAACGCCGCCGCCGCCACCGTCAGGTTCATGATCGTCGCCACGACGAAGACCGCGTGCCAGCTGCCGGTGTAGTTCTTGAGCACGTTGCCGAGCGGCACGACCCACGCCGCCGCGCCCTTGGCGGTGTAGAGCAGCCCGGCATTGGTCGTCGCGTATTTCGCTCCGTAGGTGTCGGTGCAGGTCGCCGGGAACAGGCTGAAGATCTCGCCCCAGGTGAAGAAGACCAGCCCCGCGGTGATGATGAAGGCGATCGGCTGGTTGCCGATCGTGCCCAGCAGCCAGTAGGCGACGGCGCCGAGCGTGAAGACGATCGCCATGGTGTTCTCGCGGCCGATATGGTCGGAGGCCCAGCCGAAGAACGGCCGGGCGAGGCCGTTCAGGATGTTGTCGACGACGAGGGCCACCGTGAGCGTCGTCCAGCCGAGGAACGCCACCGTGTTGGAGATGCCGTAATCCCGGGCGATGGGCGCGACCTGCGCCGTCGCCATCAACCCGCTCGCCGCGACCAGGATGAACATCACATAGAGCAGGTAGAAGGTCGGCGTCTTCAGCATCTCGACCGGCGCGTAATCGCGGCCGCTGGCGCTCAGCTTCGGCGGCGCGACCGGCGCCTGACCGGGGAGCGGCGCCTTGAGCAGCGGCGACAGCACCAGGACGACGGCGCCCTGGATGAGGCCGAACCACAGGAAGGCGCTCTCATAGCCATAGGCGGCGACGACTTCGCGGATCGGCACCACGGTGAGCGCGGCGCCGGCGCCGAACCCGGCCGCGGTCAGGCCGGCGGCGAGCCCGCGCCGGTCGGCCCACCATTTGAGCGCGTTGCCGACGCAGGTGCCGTAGACCGCGCCGGCGCCGACGCCGGAGATGGCGGCGGCGACATAGAGCATCGGCAGCGAGGTCGCCACCGAATCGATCGACCAGGCGAGCGCCACCAGCACGCCGCCGATGGCGACGACGATGCGCGGGCCGAAGCGGTCGACGAACCAGCCCTCGACCGGCACCAGCCAGGTCTCGGTGGCGACGAAGATGCTGAACGCCACCTGAATCGCCGCCCGTCCCCAATGGTACTTGGCGTCGATCGGATTGACGAAGAGCGTCCAGCCATATTGCAGGTTGGCGATCATCACCATGCAGATGATGCCAACGATCAGCTGCAGCACCCGGTTGGTGGGCGCCGCCTCGCTGCGCGCAGATCCGGTCATCGACATTTCCGTCCCCAGTGTTGTTGCCTCGTCGGCGAGCCTGCGTCGGACTCGCGGTTGCGCCGTCCGGCGGAGCCCCCTCGCCGAGTCGACGGAATAGAGTATCATAATTGAATCAAATAGGAAGAGGATGGAATTGCCGGATTACAGGTTTGCAAGGTCTGGCCATGTCGTCGCGGGCAGCGCCCATGTCTTTTCCAGGACTGGATAGTAGATTTCAAAAAGGACAAGACCTTAAAGTTTGCCCGGCAGAGTTTGATTGCGGTGAGCGTAGTTAATTTAGACTGTTAGATATTGTGTATGCCAGAAGCTCTGCTTCTTTAGACCGGTTGGCCTGTGCCGGCTACTGCATTCATTCCGACGCCGGCATGCCAATGTTTGAGCAGCCCATGAAAAGCGCTCGGCGGCGCACCCTTTAAGGGCGTCGCGGCCGAGCCGACCGGCGGGCGGGCGCTGCGGCAGCTTGCCGCCGCGCGCGGCTTCCTATTGGCAGGCGCGGTCCGGCGATCAACACTGCGGCATCGCGGCCGCGCGCAACGGCCGCTGCGATCGGGAGACCGCCGATGAACCGCCTTGCCGCCATCGCCTTCGCCCTTGCGCTCATGCCGCTGCCGGCTGCGGCGGCCGAGCCGCAGAGCGCCCCCTCGGGCGATGCGACGACGATGCTGCATCTCAGCGAGCAGGCGGAGCGCATGGTGGCGCGCGACCGGCTCGGCGCGGTGCTGCGCGTCGAAGGCAGCGACGCCGACGCGGCGCGGCTCCAGGCCGACATCAACCGGCGCATGGCGGCGGCGGTGGCGCGCGCCAAGGGCGTGCCCGGCGTCACCGTCTCGACCGGCGGCTATTCCGTCTATCAGGAGCATCCCAAGCAAGGTCCGGCGCAATGGCATGGCAGCGCCAGCCTGACGCTCGCCGCGCAGGAGGCGGCGCCGCTGCTGGCGCTGGTCGGGACCTTGCAGCAGAACGGCCTTGCGCTCTCCTCGCTCGCCTACGAGCTGTCGCCCGAAGCGGCGCGCGCGGTCGAGGACGAGCTCACCGCGGAAGCGCTCGCGCGGCTGCGGCAGCGCGCCGAGCGCGTCGCCCGGAGCCTCGGCCTCAGCGTGCTGCGCATCGGCGATCTCCGCCTCGGCAATGCCGGCGGTATCGTGCCGATGCCCCGCCCGCTTTTTGTCGCCCGCATGAGAGAGGCCGCGCCGGCACCGGCGGCCGAGCCCGGGGAAGCCACGGTCTCGGTCTCCGTCGACGCCGACGTGCTGCTCGTGCCGAAGCGCTAGAGCAAGCGCCGGTCAGGCTGGACCATCATCGTTCGCCTTTCCCG
>JASHTP010000059.1 GCA_030040495.1 Alphaproteobacteria bacterium | reverse complement strand
AGCGCCACCCCATAAGCCCCTTCGCGATAGCCCCTACGCGCGACATAGGATTTCCAGGCGCGACTGAAGAGGCGGCGAAAGGCGGCGCGGAAGCTCGGGATCTCGCCCCGGTCGATGGCGTCGGCGGCGGCGGCGTCGGAATAGCTGTTGAGCCGGCGGAACATGTCGGAGAGATCGCGGTCGACATAATGGTCGATCGGATGCTCGAGCACGCGGCGCTCGCCCGTGTAGCGCACCGGCGGATGGACGCGGCCGCGCCCCCAGATCTTGCCGCCCGGCCGGTAGAGCGCGGCGCGCATGGCGGCGCCGTTATAGGCGCCCCAGCCGAAGCGAATGAGCTTGCCGCCGACATGGTTGGCGATGGGGATGAGGAAATAGGCGTCGCCCGGCGTCGCCGCGATCACCCGCCGCACCTCTTCGGCGAGCGCCGGCGTCACCCGCTCGTCGGCATCGACCTCGATGATCCAGTCGCCGCGGCACGCCTTGACCGCCGCGGTCCGGCGCTCGCCTTCGAGCGGCCAGGCGCCCTCGACGACGCGCGCGCCCATGCGCCGCGCGATCTCGGCCGAGCCGTCGGTGGTGCGGTCGAGGGCGACCACGATCTCGTCGGCGAAGTGCAGCGTTTCGAGGCAGGCCTCGAGCTGCCGCTCCTCGTTCCGCGCCACCACCAGCGCCGACAGCATCGGCGTGCGGCCGGTCTCGCTCTTGGCTTCCTCCAGCGCGGTCATGGGGGTGAATCCTAGCACAAGCCGCCGCCCCGCCCTCACCCCCAGGCGAGGTTCTGCTGCCGCGCGCGTTCGAGCAGCAGACGCTGCAGCGTCTCGACCTCGCCGGCGCAGGCGGCAAGCTCGCCCGGACCGAGCAGCGGCACGACGCCCGCCGCCGTTCGCGCCAGCACCGCCGGATAGGCCCGACCCACCGCCGCGGCGACCGTCGGCTCCAGCCGGTTGCGGTAATGCGCCTCGACGGGAACCCCGAGCGCCGCCCGGCAGGAGCCCCATTCCTGCCGCTGGACCACGCCCCGATGGGTGAGCGCGCAGAGCGCGCAGTCGCTGGCGCTGCGCAGCATGCCAAGCAGATAGTCGATGCCGCCCCTGACGCCCCAATCCGCGTTGTAGACCAGGATCAGCGACCGGATGTCGCCGGGCTTCGCCCTTGCGCTCATGGCTCCTCCGCTGCCGCCGCAGGGCCTGCGGCATTGTCACGCAGGACGTTTCTTCCTAAGCTCGGCCCAACCGCAAAGAACCGGGGGAGGCCGGGCATGCAGCTCGCCCAGGTGACGCTCGACGACAAATATACCCTCCAATCCGGCCGCATCTACCTCTCCGGCGTGCAGGCCCTGGTCAGGCTCCCCCTGCTGCAGCGCCAGCGCGACCAGGCGGCCGGGCTCGCCACCGGCGGCTTCATCTCCGGCTATCGCGGCTCGCCGCTCGGCACCTACGATTACGCGCTGTGGCAGGCGCGCCGCTTCCTGGCGCAGCAGAACATCCAGTTCCAGCCCGGCATCAACGAGGACCTCGCCGCCACCGCGGTCTGGGGCAGCCAGCAGGTCAATCTCTTCCCCGGCGCCACCGTCGACGGCGTTTTCGCCCTGTGGTACGGCAAGGGGCCGGGCGTCGACCGCTCGGTCGACCCGCTGAAGCACGGCAACACCGCCGGCACCTCGCCCCATGGCGGCGTCATCGCCATCGCCGGCGACGATCATGGCTGCCAGTCCTCGACCTTGGCCCATCAGAGCGAGCAGATCTTCGAGGCGGCGATGATGCCGATCCTGAATCCGGCGACGGTGCAGGAATATCTCGATTTCGGCCTGATCGGCTTCGCCCTCTCGCGCTTCAGCGGCTGCTGGGTGGGCTTCAAGGCGATCGCCGAGACGGTGGAAAGCAGCGCCTCGGTCCATGTCGATCCCGCGCGCGTCTCGATCGTGCTGCCGCAGGATTTCGAGATGCCGCCGGGCGGGCTCGGCATCCGCTGGCCGGATCCGCCGCTCGAGGCCGAGCGGCGGCTGCACGGGCCGAAGCTGGCGGCGGTCGCCGCGTTTGCCCGCGCCAACCGCCTCGACCGGCTCGAGCTCGATCCGCCGGCGGCGCGCTTCGGCATCATCACCACCGGCAAGGCCTATCTCGACGTACGCCAGGCGCTCGCCGATCTCGGCCTCGACGACAAGGCGGCTTCCGCGCTCGGCATCCGCCTCTACAAGGTGGGCCTGACCTGGCCGCTCGAGGCGGCGGGCGCGCGCCGCTTCGCCGAAGGGCTTGCCGACGTGCTCGTGGTCGAGGAGAAGCGCGGCTTCATCGAGGATCAGCTCGTCCGCATCCTCTACAATCTCGACGCGGCGCGGCGCCCGAGCGTGGTCGGCAAGCAGGACGAGAGCGGCGCGCCGCTGCTGGCGAGCGCCGGCGAGCTCACCCCCACCATGGTGGCGCGCGCCGTCGTGCTGCGCCTGAAGCGCCTCGGCGAGGAGAGCCCGCTGCTGGCCCAGCGCCTGGCGCGGCTCGAATCCTTCGACCGGATGCTCGACGTGCCGATGCCGACGACGCAGCGCACGCCCTTCTTCTGCTCGGGCTGCCCGCACAACACCTCGACGCGCGTGCCCGAAGGCAGCCGCGCCCAGGCCGGCATCGGCTGCCACGCCATGGCGATGTACGTGCCGTCGCGCCACACCGCGACCATCACCCATATGGGCGGCGAAGGCGCCAACTGGATCGGCCAGGCGCCCTTCACCAGCGAGGCGCATGTCTTCCAGAATCTCGGCGACGGCACCTATTCGCATAGCGGGCTGCTCGCCATCCGCGCCGCCGCCGCTTCCGGCGTCAACATCACCTACAAGATCCTGTTCAACGACGCCGTCGCCATGACCGGCGGCCAGCCGGTCGAGGGCCAGCTCACCGTGCCGCAGATCACGCGGCAGGTGGCCTCCGAAGGCGCAAGGCGCATCGTCGTCGTCAGCGACGAGCCCGACAAATATCCCGCCGACGCCGGCTTCGCCCCCGGGGTCGAGATCCGCCACCGCGACGCGCTCGACCAGGTGCAGCGCGAGCTGCGCGAGACGCCGGGCCTCACCGTGCTGGTCTACGACCAGACCTGCGCCGCCGAGAAGCGCCGGCGCCGCAAGCGCGGCCAGTTCCCCGATCCGCCCAAGCGCGTCTTCATCAACGAGCTGGTCTGCGAAGGCTGCGGCGACTGCTCGGAGAAGTCGAACTGCGTCTCGGTCAAGCCGGTCGAGACCGAGTTCGGGCGCAAGCGCGCCATCGACCAGTCGAACTGCAACAAGGACTTCTCCTGCCTCAAGGGCTTCTGCCCGAGCTTCGTCACCGTGCATGGCGGCGAGCCGCGCAAGCTGCGCAAGGAAGGCCCGGCGCTCGCGGCCGATCCCTTCGCGGCGCTGCCGCTGCCGGTGCAGCGGAAGCTCGGCGAGCCCTACGGCATTCTCGTCACCGGCATCGGCGGCACCGGCGTCATCACCGTCGGCGCGCTCATCGGCATGGCCGCCCATCTCGAGGGCAAGGGCTGCACCGTGCTCGACTTCACCGGCCTCTCGCAGAAGAACGGCGCGGTGATGAGCCATGTGCGGCTCGCGCCCGAGCCCGAGGATCTCCACGCCGTGCGCATCGGCGCCGGCGCCGCCGATCTGCTGCTCGGCTGCGACATGGTGGTGGCGGCGAGCCCGGCCGCGCTGTCGCGCGTCGAGAACGGCGTGACCCGCGCCATCGTCAATTCCTATCTCGCGCCCACCGCCGCCTTCGTCGTCAATCCCGACATCGATTTCGAGACGCTCACCATGCAGCGCGCGCTCAAGGCGGCGGCCGGCGACGGCGGCGTCGAGTTCCTCGACGGCACCGGGCTCGCCACCGCGCTGATGGGCGACAGCATCGCCACCAACCTGTTCATGCTCGGCTACGCCTTCCAGAAGGGGCTGGTGCCGCTCTCCCTCGAAGCGATCGAGCGCGCCATCGAGCTGAACGGCGTCGCCATCGAGGCCAACAAGCGCACCTTCGCCTGGGGCCGGCTCGCCGCCCATGACCGCGCCCAGGTCGAGGCGCTGGTGCGGCCCGCTCTGCGCGACGAGACGCCTGCGCCGCAAGGCCTCGCCCAGCTCGTCGAGCGCCGCGCCCGCTTCCTCGTCGCCTATCAGGACGAGGCTTATGCGCAGCGCTATCGCGAGCGCATCGCCGCCGTCGAGGCGGCGGAGAAGGCGCGCGGCCGCGGCCTCACCGGGCTTGCCGAAGCGGCGGCCAGAAACCTCTTCAGGCTGATGGCCTACAAGGACGAGTACGAGGTGGCGCGGCTCTATACCGACGGCCAGTTCCTGCAGAAGCTGCATCAGCAGTTCGAGGGCGATTTCACCCTCGAATTCCATCTCGCGCCGCCGCTCTTCGCCAAGCGCGACCCCGCCACCGGCGAGCTGCAGAAAAGCGGCTACGGCCCCTGGGTCTTCCGCGCCTTCAAGCTGCTTGCCGGCCTGAAGCGGCTGCGCGGCACCGGTTTCGACATTTTCGGCCGCACCGCGGAGCGGCGCGCCGAGCGGCGGCTCATCGTCGAGTACGAGGCGACGCTCGACGAGATCGCCGCCGCGCTCTCGCCCGACAACCATGCGCTCGCCCTCGAGATCGCCCGCGTTCCCGAGCAGATCCGCGGCTTCGGCCACGTCAAGGAGCGCAACCTCGCCACGGCCAAGGCGCGCGAAGCGAGCCTGCTCTCCGCCTTCCGCGCCCCGACGACGCGCGCGACCGCCGCCGAATAACGCCCGCGCGACGGACAACCCGTTCGGGGCCGACGGCGGAGCGGTCGGTCGGGTTGTCGGTGGCGTCGCGAGCGGGCGACAGCGGTTGCGCAAGCAACCGCGGAAGCCCGCACGGTGCGGGCTGGGCTCCATCCTCGGAATTAAGCGGACGCAGTCCCCGGTTCCCGGCCGCGCGCGCGGGATTCCCGCTCACGCCATCGGCCGCTCGTCATCCCACACCTTGTCCGGCATCGGCAGCCCCGCGAAGGTTTCCTGCGTCGGCGGCCGCTGCGGTTCGATGCCCAGCAGGCCGAGCACCATCACCAGCTGGCGCGCATGCTGGCCCGAATGCCAGGTGGTCCGCTCCAGAAACTCGTGCAGGGTCACGTCGCCGTAATAGACCCTGGCCTTGCGCGAGAAGTCGGTCGTCCGTCCCGCTTCCTCCCACCAGGCCCGGAACCGCGCCAGCACATCCCGCCCATAGGCGAGGATCTTCGCCTTCGTGTTCATCTCCGGCGGTGGCACGCGGCCATAGGCGCCCTCCTTCAGCGGCCGGCCCTGCACCTCGTGCTCCAGGAAGGCGTCGCAGATGTTGAACAGGTGGTAGCCGAGCTGAGCATAGCTGCGCGGCCGATGCGGCAGCATGCGGCCGAGCGCCTCCTCGGGGATCTGCGCGAAGAGACCTTGCGCCAGCGTCTCGATCTCGACGAGGCGCCGGACCAGCTCGGCCGCCGGCAGCACCGGCGCGCCGTCCCAGGCGATGCCGGCGACGCGCGCGACGTCGCGCAGCACTTGTCCGTTCGCCCAATCCGTGCCGCGCCGCACGATCGGCACCGAGCGGATGCCGAGCGCCGCCAGCTCGGCGAAGCCATCTTTGTCTTCGAGCACGTTGACCGAGACGAAGGGAACGCCGTGCCTGGTCAGGAACTCCTTCATCCTCAGGCAGCTGGTGCAGCCGGGCTGCCAATAGGCCTTGATGATCGCGGCTTCGGCGGATGATTGCGGCATGGGCATGCTCCTCTGGCGCCCAGCCAGGATACGCCACCTCCCGCGAGGCGGGAAAGGCGCCGGTTCGGCGGCGGCGCTTGCCCGCGACCGCCATATCCGGCAAACCTAGCCCCATGTCCGCGCCCACCCCCAACACCCGCACCGCCGCCCAGCTTCTCGTCGCCACGCTCGAGGCGCACGGCGTCGACCGCGTCTTCTGCGTCCCCGGCGAGAGCTATCTCGCGGTGCTCGACGCGCTCTATGGCCGCCCGGTGGAGATCGTCACCTGCCGCCACGAGAGCGGCGCCGGCTTCATGGCGGTGGCCGACGCCAAGCTCACCGGCCGGCCCGGCATCTGCCTCGTCAGCCGCGGCCCCGGTGCCAGCAACGCCGCCATCGCCGTGCACACCGCGCAGCAGGATGCGGCGCCGCTGGTGCTGTTCGTCGGCCAGATCGAGCGTAAGGACCGCGGCCGCGGCGCCTTCCAGGAGGTCAATTACGACCGCACCTTCGGCGACATGGCGAAGCTGGTGGTCGAGGTGAGCGATCCCGACCGCGTCGCCGAGGCGACGGCGATGGCGTTTCACGCCGCCATGACCGGCACACCAGGCCCGGCGGTCGTGGTGCTGCCCGAGGACATGCTGATGGAGCCGACCGAGGCGCCGGTGGCCGCGCCCCGGCCCTTGCCGGAGGCCCCGCCCGCCGCCGCAGCGGTGGCGGAAGCAGCCGCGCTGCTGGCGCGCG
>JASHTP010000058.1 GCA_030040495.1 Alphaproteobacteria bacterium | reverse complement strand
GCCGCGGTCGAACTGCATGCCCTCGACCACGTCGAGCTCGGTCTCGAGGCTCTTCGCCTCCTCGACCGTGATCACGCCCTCGTTGCCGACCTTCTGCATCGCCTTGGCGATCATCTCGCCGATGTCGCGCTCGCCATTGGCCGAGATGGTGCCGACCTGGGCGATCTCGTCGTTGGTCGAGACCTTCTTGGAGCGCTTCTTCACGTCATCGACGACGGTCGCGACCGCGACGTCGATACCGCGCTTCAGGTCCATCGGGTTCAAGCCGGCGGCTACCGCCTTGACGCCCTCGCGCACGATCGCCTGGGCCAGCACGGTCGCGGTCGTAGTGCCGTCGCCGGCGGTGTCGTTGGTCTTCTGCGCCACCTCGCGCAGCATCTGCGCGCCCATGTTCTCGAACTTGTCCGCGAGTTCGATCTCCTTGGCGACGGTGACGCCGTCCTTGGTGATGCGCGGTGCGCCGAACGACTTGTCGAGGACGACATTGCGGCCCTTGGGGCCGAGCGTCACCTTGACCGCGTTGGCGAGAATGTCGACGCCGCGCAGCATGCGCTCGCGCGCGTCGCCATGGAATTTGACTTCCTTAGCAGCCATGGTCCTTCACTTTCTCTCGCTGTAGGGGTTGATGCGAAGGGATCAGGCGACCTTCTTGGCCTTCGAGGACTTGCCCTCGATGATGCCCATGATGTCGCTTTCCTTCATGATGATGAGCTCCTGGCCGTCGAGCTTGACCTCGGTGCCCGACCACTTGCCGAACAGCACGCGGTCGCCGGCCTTGACGTCGAGCGGGTGGAGCTTGCCGTCCTCGCCCCGCGCGCCCGGGCCGACGGCGATGACCTCGCCCTCTTGCGGCTTCTCCTTGGCGGTGTCGGGAATGATGATGCCGCCGGAGGTCTTCTCCTCCGACTCGATGCGGCGGACGACCACGCGGTCGTGCAAGGGACGGAAATGCATGAAATCCTCCTCCGGAAAGTTGTCCAGAACTAGGGGCTTATGAGTGTTTGTTAGCACTCTCGGGTCGTGAGTGCCAGCAAAATAGGCGGGCGCCTTCCGGCTTTCAAGCCCGGCGCGGCGGCCAAGCGGCAAAAAAATCGTTAATGCGGCAGGGGCGGGCGGAACGGGCGGGGAGTGGTGGGCGCTGTAGGGATTGAACCTACGACCCCACCCGTGTGAAGGGTGTGCTCTCCCGCTGAGCTAAGCGCCCGAAGCCGCAGCTTTTAGGCGCGCGGGCAGGGCGGTGTCAAGCAAGGCCGAGATGCCGACCATTGATCGCCGAGCGCCGCCGCGGCAGGCTGAAGCCATGATCTCGCGGCGGGCCGGCGAAAGGGTCGCGTGGCTGGGTGCGGCGGCGCTGGGGCTGGCGCTGCTGTCCGGCGGGGCGGTGGCGGCGCAGCAGCCGGCGGCCCCGGCCGCCGTCGCGCCGCTGGTGGTGCGCTACGAGGCCTATGCCGTGGGCTTCCCGGTGGTGAGCTTCGAATTCCACCTGGACGAGAGCGGCACCGCCTATGTCCTTGGCGGCGAGGTCCGGACGGTGGGGTTGTTGCGCCTCTTCTACCGTTTCGACATGCGCACGCACAGTGCAGGCACGATCGGCGCCCGCGCGCTCGAGCCGCACTTCCACGAGCAACTGCTCCGCATCCGCGGCCGCGATCGCAGCGCGCGGCTCGACTATCCCGGCGACGGCAGCGTGGCGACGTCGCTCGTCCCGCCCGAGGATGCCGGGCGGCCGCGGCCAACGCCGCAGCAGATCCTCCACACGCTCGACCCGCTCAGCGCCATCCTGGCGATCGGCCGCGCGGTGGCGCGGGTTGGACACTGCGCGGGCCGCTTCGCCATCTATGACGGCCGGCGGCGCTATGACCTCGTGCTCGCCGATGACGGCGCCGCGCGGCTGGAGCGGTCGGCGGCTTATCCCTATGCCGGCGAGGTCAGGCGCTGCTCGGTCGCCGCGGTCAAGATCGCCGGCTTCTCCTGGGATCAGGATTATTCGCCGCACACCACCAGCGGCCGCGTCTGGTTCGCCTCGCCCCGGCCGGGCGCGCCGGCGCTGCCGGTGCGCATCGAATTCGGCAGCAGCTGGGGCTTCGTCGCGGTGCGGCTGACCGGGGTCGGGACGAAGTGAAAGTCGTCAGTTTTCAGTTCTCAGCGGCGCCGAAACCGAGAACCGACAACCGATCACTGACGGCTCCAGATCCGCGCCATCACCCCCGGCAGCTCACTGAACGAATCGATCTCGGCATCGGGCCGCAGCTCGCCCAGCGTGGCGCCACCATAGCCGTAGCGGGCGAAGATGGCGGCGGCACCGGCGCCCTGCGCCGCCAGAACGTCGTTGCGGTGGTCGCCGACCATCGCCGCCGCTTCCGGCGCGACGCCGAGCTGCGCCAGTGCCGCCCGCAGCGGCGCGGGATCGGGCTTACGCACCGGCAAACTGTCGCCGCCCAGCACCACCGGGAAGAAGCGCGCGAGCCCCAGGCCGGCGAGCACGGCGCGCGTCGCCCGCTCCGGCTTGTTGGTGCAGACGGCAAGCTGCGTCTCCGCCGCGACGAGCGCGGCGAGCCCGTCGAGAACGCCGGGATACGGCCGAGTGAGGGTGGTGGCGTCGGCGGTGTAGAGCGCGACGAAACGGCGCACCGCCGGCTCCGGCGCAACCGCGCCGAGGCCGCGTCCGGCCAGCACACGCTCGACCAGCTTGGCGACGCCGTCGCCGACCATCGCGGCGACCGCCGCTTCGCCAAGGGGCGGGTGGCCGAGCTCGGCAAGGAGGCGGTTGGCGGCGAGAGCGAGGTCAGGGACGCTGTCCACCAGGGTGCCGTCGAGGTCGAACAGAAGGGCGGTCTGCTTCATCTTTGTTCATAATTCTTTACTGGGCGCGGTTATCTTCCTATGACAGGTTTCTGCCGCGCGAGATACCGATGATTCCGATGCTTCGCCCCTCCAGCGTGACGCTCCGCCGATGACCGAGTCCCGCGTCGCCGTCGTGATCCTTGCCGCCGGGCAGGGCACGCGCATGAGATCGGCGCTGCCCAAGGTGCTGCACCCGGTCGCTAGCCGGCCGATGATCCAGCACGTGCTGGCGGCGGTGGCGCCGCTCGCGCCGGTGCGCACCATCGTCGTCGTCGGCCCCGGGATGGAAGCGCTGATCGAGGCGGTAAGTCCCGCCGAGACCGTGGTGCAAATGACGCCGCGCGGGACCGGCCATGCGGTGATCTCGGCGCGGCCGGCGCTGCAGGGCTTCGACGGCGACGTGCTGGTGCTTTACGGCGACGTGCCGCTCATCAGCACCGACAGCTTGCGCGCCGTCCTTGCCGAGCGGCGGCGCAAGCCCGAGGCGGCGGCAGTGGTCGCCGGCATGCGCCCGGCCGATCCTCGCCCCTATGGAAGGCTCGTCATGTGCGGCGAGATGCTGGAGGCGATCGTCGAGGCGAAGGACTGCACCCAAGAGCAGGCGGCGATCGGCTTCTGCAATGCCGGGCTCTGGGCGATCGACGGCAGGCTGCTGTTCGAGCTGCTGGACGGGATCGGTACCGACAACGCCAAGGGCGAGTACTACCTCACCGACATCGTCGCCGTGGCACGCCGGCGCGGGTTGCCCTGCCGCGCCGTCGAGGCGCCGGCGGACGACATGGTCGGCATCAACAGCCGCGCCGAGCTCGCCCAGGCCGAGGCGCTGATGCAGCGCCGGCTGCGGCGGGCGGCGATGGAGAACGGCGTCAGCCTGGTCGATCCCGACACCGTCTATTTCAGCGCCGACACGGTGATCGGCTCCGATACCGTGGTCGGCCCCTTCGTCGTCTTCGGCCCCGGTTGCACCATCGGCAGCGGCGTGGCGATCCCCGCCTTCTGCCATCTGGTCGGCGCCAAGGTCGGCGACGGCGCCGTCATCGGGCCGTTCGCGCGGCTCAGGCCCGGCGCCGAACTCGGCGACGGCGTCCATATCGGCAATTTCGTCGAGGTGAAGAACTCGCGCCTGGCGAAGGGCGTCAAGGCCAACCATCTCGCCTATCTCGGCGACAGCAGCGTCGGCGCCGGCAGCAATATCGGCGCCGGAACCATCACCTGCAACTATGACGGCTTCGCCAAGCATCGCACCGAGATCGGCGAGGGCGTCTTCATCGGCACCAACACCTCGCTGGTGGCGCCGGTCAAGATCGGCGACGGCGCCTTCGTCGGCGCCGGCAGCGTCGTCACCGAAGACGTGCCGGCGGATGCGCTCGCCGTCGAGCGTGCGCCGCTGGTAATCAAGGAGAAGCGCGCCGCCGAGATGCGCGCGCGGCGCGGCGCCGGGAAGGCGAAGAAGCGGACCCAGGGCAAGCGCTGAGCGATGTGCGGCATCATCGGCATCATCGGCAAGAAGGAGGTGTCGCCGCTGCTCCTCGAGGGGCTGCGCCGGCTCGAATATCGCGGCTACGACAGCGCCGGCGTCGCCACTCTGGTCGCGGGCCGCATCGAGCGCCGCCGCGCCGAAGGCAAGCTCGACCGGCTCGCCGAGCGGCTGGGGCAGGCGCCGCTCGCCGGCCGCATCGGCATCGGCCATACGCGCTGGGCGACGCATGGCGCGCCCAACGAGACCAACGCCCACCCGATCGCCACCGACCGGGTCGCCGTCGTCCATAACGGCATCATCGAGAATTTCCAGGAGCTGAAGGACGAGCTTGCGAAGTGGGGCCACCGCTTCGAGACGCAGACCGACACCGAGGTGGTCGCGGCGCTGGTGACGCGGCATCTCAGCGAGGGCATGAAACCGGTCGCGGCCGCCGCCAAGGCGTTCCGCCGGCTCGAAGGTGCCTTCGCGCTCGCCATCCTGTTCGCCGGCGAGCCCGATCTGCTGATCTGCGCCCGGCGCGGCTCGCCGCTCGCCGTCGGTTTCGGCGAGGGCGAGATGTATCTCGGCTCGGACTCGCTGGCGCTGGCGCCGTTGACGCGGCGCATCCTCTATCTCGAGGAGGGCGACTGGGCGGTGGTGACGGCGGACGGCGCCACCGTCTTCGACGAGGGCGACCGCGAGGTCGAGCGGCCGGTCAAGGAGACAGCGCTTTCCGGGGCGCTCATCGGCAAGGGCAACCACCGCCACTTCATGGAGAAGGAGATCTTCGAGCAGCCGGCGGTGATCGGCGACACGCTCCACGCGCATTTCAACCCGACGACGCGCAGCGTCCATCTCGCCAGCCTGCCCTTCGACCTCCGAGACATCGCCAGGGTGACGATCATCGCCTGCGGCACCTCGTTCCACGCGGGGCTGGTGGCGAAATACTGGCTCGAGCGCATCGCGCGGCTCTCGGTCGAGGTCGACATCGCCTCCGAGTTCCGCTACCGCGCGCCGGCGATGCCGAAGGACGGGCTCGCGCTCTTCATCTCGCAGTCGGGCGAGACGCTCGACACCCTCGAGGCGATGCGCTACGCGCGCAAGGCGGGGCAGAAGATCGTGGCGGTGGTGAACCAGCCCGAAAGCACCATGGCGCGCGAGGCCGACGCCGTGCTTCCGACGCTCGCCGGCCCCGAGATCGGCGTCGCCTCGACCAAGGCCTTCACCACGCAGCTTGCCGTGCTCGCCTGCTTCGCCATCGCCGTCGCGCGCGCCCGCGGCGCCATCGACGCCGCGCGAGAGGCGCAGCTTTCGACGGCGCTCACCGAGGTGCCGGCGCGCGCCAACGAGGTGCTGACCCATGCCGAGCGCATCGCCGAGATCGCGGCGGTGCTCGCCGAGGCGCGCGATGTGCTCTATCTCGGCCGCGGCACCGCCTATCCGCTGGCGCTCGAGGGCGCGCTGAAGCTCAAGGAGATCTCCTACATCCACGCCGAGGGCTATGCCGCCGGCGAGATGAAGCACGGGCCGATCGCGCTCATCGACGAGCATGTGCCGGTGATTGTGCTGGCGCCGCGCGACGAGCTCTTCGACAAGACCGCCTCGAACATCCAGGAGGTGGTGGCGCGCGGCGGCAAGGTGGTGATGGTCTCGGACCGCGACGGGCTCGCCCGGCTCGGCGGCCGCATCAGCTTCGGCATCGAGGTGCCGAGCTGCGATCCCTTCGTCGCGCCGCTGCTTTACGCGATCCCGGTGCAGCTCCTCGCCTATCACGTCGCCGTGGTGAAAGGCACCGACGTCGATCAGCCGCGCAATCTGGCGAAGAGCGTGACGGTGGAGTAGGGGGACGCCTCCTCAGCCCTGCGCCTCCGCCTTGCGCTTGGCCTCGCGGATCTGCTTCTGGGCCTGCTTCAGCGCTTCCTTCGCCGCCTGCGCCGCGCTGGCGTCGGCGGCCTCCTTGGCGAGGCGCTGCTCCTTGAGTCGCGCCGTCTTCGCCGCCTCGGCGGCACGCTGCTTGTCGCGCACGGCAAGGCGCTCGGCGTCGGCTTCCTTGGTCCGGCTCGCGGCTTCCTGCGCCTTCCGCCGTGCGGCGGCGGCGAGATCATCGGCTTTGCTCATGCCTCACCCTCCTGCGGTGAACAAGAGAGAAAGCGGGCTCCGGCGACGGGCGCCGCCCGCTCAGTATCCTTCGCGCTCCATGCGCTTGCGCAGCGCCTTGCGGGTGCGGCGTACCGCCTCCGCCTTCTCCCGCGCCCGCCGCTCGGAGGGCTTCTCGTAGGAGCGCCGGCGCTTCATCTCGCGAAACGTGCCTTCGCGCTGCATCTTCTTCTTGAGCACGCGCAACGCGGCATTGATGTCGTTGTCGCGGACGAAGACCTGCATGAACCTCTCCTCTTCCTGCCGGCGCTGCTCCGGCCGCAAACGCCGGTTCGGCGGCCAAATGGCCGCCGAACCGCTGCCTCAACGTCCGAACGTCAGTCGGCGAGCGACAGATTGCCCGCCGCCTGCTTGCCGCGCTCGGTGACGACCTCGAAGCGAACCTTCTGGCCTTCCTGCAACGGCGGCAGGCCGGCGCGCTCAACCGCCGAAATATGGACGAAGACATCCTTGCCGCCGTCGGCGGGCTGGATGAATCCGAAACCCTTCTGAGCATTGAACCACTTCACGGTACCAAGGGCCATGTTGGCCTCCTTTAGATGGGAAGAACGCACCACGCGACCTCGCCTGGTGCGATGCAGTGTCTGGCCTCATGGGATCTTGAAGAGTCGCCCGAA
>JASHTP010000057.1 GCA_030040495.1 Alphaproteobacteria bacterium | reverse complement strand
GCATAGCGCGCGGCAGGCCCCAGCTTCTCCTCGATGCGGATGAGCTGGTTGTACTTGGCGAGCCGGTCGGAGCGCGACAGCGAGCCGGTCTTGATCTGGCCGCAATTGGTGGCGACGGCGAGATCGGCGATGGTGCTGTCCTCGGTCTCGCCCGAGCGGTGCGACATCACCGCGCCGTAGCCGGCGCGATGCGCCATCTCGACGGTCTCCAGCGTCTCGCTCAAGGTGCCGATCTGGTTGACCTTGACCAGGATCGAGTTGGCGATGCCCTTGGCGATGCCTTCGGCGAGGCGCTTGGGGTTGGTGACGAAGATGTCGTCGCCGACGAGCTGCAGCTTGCCGCCGAGCGCCTCGGTGAGCGCGCGCCAACCGGCCCAGTCATCCTCGGCCATGCCGTCCTCGATCGAGACGATGGGATAGCGCCGCGCCAGATCCTCGTAGTAGCGCACCATGCCGCCGGCATCGAGCACCTTGCCCTCGCCTTCGAGCTGGTATTTGCCGTCCTTGAAGAACTCGGTCGAGGCGGGATCGAGCGCCAGCGCCACCTCTTCGCCGGGCTTGTAGCCCGCCGCCTCGATCGCCTTCATGATGAAGGAGAGCGCCGCGTCGGCCGAAGCGAGGTTGGGGGCGAAGCCGCCCTCGTCGCCGACATTGGTGTTGTGGCCGGCGTCCTTGAACTGTTTGCGGAGCGCGTGGAACACTTCGGAGCCCATGCGCACCGCGTCGGCGAGCGTCGGCGCCGCCACCGGCATGATCATGAATTCCTGGATGTCGATGGGGTTGTCGGCATGGGCGCCGCCATTGACGATGTTCATCTGCGGCACCGGCAGGGTCCGCGCATGGCTGCCGCCGACGTAGCGGAAGAGCGGCAGGCCTTGCTCGGCCGCCATCGCCTTCGCCAGGGCGAGGCTCACGCCGAGGATGGCGTTGGCGCCGAGCCGCGCCTTGTTGGGCGTGCCGTCGAGCTCGATCATCGCCCGGTCGAGCGCCTCCTGCTCCGCCGCCTCGCGGCCGCCCAGCGCGTCGAAGATCTCGCCGTTCACCGCCTCGACGGCGCGGCGCACGCCCTTGCCGCCATAGCGCTGCTTGTCGCCGTCGCGCAGCTCGACCGCCTCGTGCGCGCCGGTCGAGGCCCCGGACGGCACCGCGGCGCGGCCGATCGCGCCGCTCTCCAACGTCACTTCGACCTCGACCGTGGGGTTGCCGCGGCTGTCGAGGATCTCGCGGCCGTGGATGTCGGTGATGGCGCTCATGCTGACTCCCGAATGTCGGGCGCGGGATAGCCCGCGCTCGCCGCCTAGGCAAGCGGCTTGGACTTTGCCAGTCGGTCGAATTCGATGAGCGTCTCGAGCAGCGCCGGCATGTCCTGGAGCCGCACCATGTTCGGCCCGTCGGAGGGCGCGCGGTCGGGGTCCTGGTGCGTCTCCATGAAGACCGCGGCGACGCCGACGGCGACCGCGGCGCGCGCCAGCGCCGGGACGAAGCGGCGCTCGCCGCCGGTGGCGTCGCCCTTGCCGCCCGGCTGCTGCACCGAATGCGTCGCGTCGAACACCACCGGATATCCCGTCTCCGCCAGGATCGGCAGCGCCCGCATGTCGTTGACCAGCGTGTTGTAGCCGAAGGAGACGCCGCGCTCGCACAGCAGGATGCTGTCGTTGCCGGCGGCCGAGACCTTCTGCGCCACGTTCTTCATGTCCCAGGGCGCGAGAAACTGGCCTTTCTTGATGTTGATCGGCCGGCCGGTCTTGGCCGCGGCGACGAGCAGGTCGGTCTGGCGGCAGAGGAACGCCGGGATCTGCAGCACGTCGACCGCTTCGGCGACGGCGGCGCATTGCTCGGGCGCGTGCACGTCGGTCAGCACCGGGCAGCCATAGGTCTCGCGCACCTCGGCGAGGATCGGCAGGCTCGCCTCGAGGCCCAGGCCGCGCTCGGCCGCGATCGAGGTGCGGTTCGCCTTGTCGAACGAGGTCTTGTAGATGAGGCCGAGCCCGAGCCGGCCGGTCATCTCCGCCAGCGCGTGGCTCATCTCCAGCGCATGGGCGCGGCTCTCGAGCGCGCAAGGTCCGGCGATCAGCACCATCGGCCGGTCGTTGCCGAGGGTGAGGTTGCCGATATGGACGGGACGCGGCGGGGTCATGGCAGCCGTGTTTATAGCGCCGCGGCGACGGCCGCGGCTACACCAGCCGGCTCTGGTCGAGCGCGGCCTTGATGAAGGAGGTGAAGAGCGGGTGCGGCTCGAACGGCTTCGAGCGCAGCTCCGGATGGAACTGCACGCCGAAGAACCAGGGATGGTCGGGGAACTCGATGATCTCCGGCAGCTCGCCGTCGGGCGACATGCCGGAGAAGACGAGCCCGGCATCCTCGAGCCGGCCCTTGTAATGGATGTTGACCTCGTAGCGGTGGCGGTGGCGCTCGCGGATGCGCGTC
Source organism: Alphaproteobacteria bacterium (assembly GCA_030040495.1). Taxonomy (GTDB): domain Bacteria; phylum Pseudomonadota; class Alphaproteobacteria; order ATCC43930; family CGMCC-115725; genus DAHUYF01. The sequence goes on along the minus strand of JASHTP010000057.1, from coordinate 7,740 downwards.
GCGCCGTAGATCTCGGCGACGCGGCTCTTCGGCATCAGCACCGCCTCGTAGGCGCCCAGGCGCATGGTGCCGCCGAGATCGCCGCCGGCCTCGCGCCGCTCCAGCACGTTGCCGCGCGTCCATTCCGTCATCAGCCCGACCACCGGATGCTCGCACGGGCCGAACTCGGTCGAGCCCGCGCCCTTGAGGCCGCCGAGGTTGCGGGCCGCCTCGATCACCGCCATCTGCATGCCGAAGCAGATGCCGAAATAAGGCACCCGCCGCTCGCGCGCGAAGCGCGCCGCCTCGATCTTGCCTTCGCTGCCGCGCTCGCCGAAGCCGCCGGGAACGAGGATGCCGTCCACCGCCTCGAGATGGTGGACCGCGTCCTCCCGCTCGAAGATCTCGCTGTCGAGCCAGTTGAGCCGGACGCTGACCTGGTTGGCGATGCCGCCATGGGTGAGCGCCTCGGCCAGCGACTTGTAGCTGTCGAGGAGATGCGTGTACTTGCCGACGATGGCGATGTTGACCTCGCCCTCCGGGCGGCGGATGCGGGCGACGATCTCCTGCCAGCGCGCGAGATCGGGCTCGCGCTGGGCGATGCCGAAATGGTCGCAGACCTCGCGGTCGAAGCCCTGCAGGTGATAGGCGTTCGGCACCTCGTAGATGGTGTCGACGTCGAGCGCGGGAATGACGCGGCTGTCGCGCACGTTGCAGAACAGCGCGATCTTCTTGCGCTGGCCCTCCGGGATCGGCCGGTCGCTGCGGCAGAGCAGGATGTCGGGCTGGATGCCGAGGCCCAGCAGCTCCTTCACCGAGTGCTGCGTCGGCTTGGTCTTGAGCTCGCCGGCCGACGGAATCCACGGCACCAGCGTCAGATGCACGAACAGCGCGCGCTCGCGACCGAGCTCGTTGCCGAGCTGGCGGATCGCCTCGAGGAAGGGCAGGCCCTCGATGTCGCCCACCGTGCCGCCGATCTCGCACAGCACGAAATCCTCGTCGCCGTCGAGATCCGCCTGGATGAATTCCTTGATCGCGTCGGTGACGTGCGGGATGACCTGCACGGTGGCGCCGAGATACTCGCCGCGCCGCTCGCGGCCGATTACCGTCGAATAGATGCGCCCGGTGGTGACGCTGTCGCTGCGCCGCGCCGCGACGCCGGTGAAGCGCTCGTAATGGCCGAGATCGAGATCGGTCTCGGCGCCGTCGTCGGTGACGTAGACCTCGCCATGCTGATAGGGACTCATCGTCCCGGGATCGACGTTGAGGTAGGGGTCGAGCTTGCGCAGGCGCACCTTGAAGCCGCGCGCCTGCAGCAGGGCGCCGAGCGCCGCCGCCGAAAGACCTTTGCCGAGGGAGGAGACCACGCCGCCGGTGATGAAGATGAACCGCGCCATGGACCTCCAATCTAAGCGACGGGGCGCCGCCGCACAACCGAAAGCGTCCGCCACGCGAGGAAGCCGCGGAATTGCTGGGATTTCGCCAAGCGGCCGGCGCCGCGCCGACGCTCGCCGAGCCCCAAGCGACGGCGGCGCGCGGCGCGAAATCCGCGAATGCCAACGAGTCGCAGCGAGTCGCCGCCGAAACGCGCGGCAAAATCAGCGTGCGTCCTGCGCCAGGTTCCGGATGAGCAAGAGCGAGACCGGGATGTTCTGGATGCCGCGAAGAAACGTCCTCATCCTGAGCCTGTCGAAAGACGCAGGGCCGCCATGCAGCGCGGAGGCCGCCTTACTTCGCCAGCGGCGCGCTCGGCACGGAAGGTTGCGCCGGCGCGGCAGGCTGAGCTGGGGACGCCGGCGGCGCGACCGGAGCGGGCGCGCTTTGGCTCGGCGGCGGCGCGAGCAGCGTGTCGGTCGCCGGCTGCCGGTTGCCGGCGAGATAGGCGAGCGTCAGGCTGGTGAGGAAGAAGGCTGCGGCCAGGATCGCCGTGGTCCGCGTCAGCAGATTGGCGGTGGAGCGGCCGGTCATGAAGCCCGACATGCCGCCGCCGCCCATGCCGAGCGCTCCGCCCTCGCTCTTCTGCAGCAGGATGACGCCGATAAGCGCGGCGGCGAGCATGAGATGGATGACGAGGACGACGGTGGTCATGGCCGATGTCGCAAAGGGTCGGGATGGCGCGTTCTAGCGCGTTCGCCCGGCAAATGCCAGCGGCCTAGGAGCCTGTCTGGGCGATCGCCCAGAAATCGGCGGCGACGAGGCTGGCGCCGCCGACCAGCGCGCCGTCGACATTGGCGATGGCGAGCAGCTCGCGGGCGTTTCCCGGCTTGACCGAGCCGCCATAGAGGAGCCGCACCGCCTCGGGCGCGGCGAGCCGGCCCTTGAGCTCGGCGCGCAGATGCGCGTGCACCTGGGCGATTTCGGCGGCCTTCGGCGTCCGGCCGGTGCCGATCGCCCAGACCGGCTCATAGGCGATCGCCACCGCGCCGGCGCTCATCTCGTCGGGCAGCGAGCCCGCGAGCTGGCGCGAGACGATGTCGAGCGCGCGGCCGGCGTCGCGCTCCTGCGCCGTCTCGCCGACGCACAGGATGGCGACGAGGCCGGCGTCGCGCGCCGCGGCGAGCTTGGCCCGGATCAGCGCATCGGTCTCGTGATGGTCGATGCGGCGCTCGGAATGGCCGAGGATGACGTGGCTGCAGCCGGCATCCCGCAGCATCGCCGCGCTGACATCGCCGGTATGCGCCCCGTGCTGCCGCGTGTGACAGTCCTGACCGCCAAGCTGCAGGGGGCTGCCGGCGACGGCGTCGCGCACCGCCGCCAGCAGCGTCGCCGGCGGGCAAAGCAGCAGGTCGCAGGCGAGAGGGGTCGCCGCGGCGCGGCGCGCCAGCTCCCGCGCCAGCGCCAGCCCGTCCGCCCGGAGCCCGTTCATCTTCCAGTTTCCCGCGATCAGCTTGCGCATGCCCTCCGCCCCGCCGCGTCGCTCCTTTGCACCGGCGTCTCCTAGCATAACGCGCGCGGCTGCGGCCAGCCGCCCTTGCGAGGGCGGGCTCGCCGCCTCTATCATCCGCGCCACGCCCGCGCCTTTTGGCGCCGCATCACCGCGTCACAACCCGCCATGCTGCAAGCGATCCGCAACCGAGCCTCGTCCATCTTCGTCAAGATTCTGTTCGGCATCCTGGTCATCAGCTTCGCCATCTGGGGCATCGGCGACATCTTCCGCAACCGCGGCGTCGACACCACCGTGGCCTCGGTCGGCGACCGCAAGATCGACGTCCAGACGCTCAATCGCGCGGTGCAGGAGGATGCCGAGCGCTGGCGCCAGGCGCTGCCCGGCACCGCGCTCGACAACGAGCAGCTGAAGCAGCTCGGCATCGTCGACGCCGCGCTGCAGCGTCTCATCGACGGCGAGCTCACCGAGCTCGAGATCCAGCGCCTCGGCCTGGCGGTGAGCGACGACGCGCTCGACAGCATGGTCCGCGCCAACAAGGCCTTCCAGAACGCGCAGGGCCAGTTCGATCCCGCGCTCTACCGGCAATTCATCGAGGCGCAGCACATGACGCCGCAGCAGTTCCGCGCGACGCTGCGCGACGACATCGTCCGCCAGCAGCTCGAGCAGGCGCTGGTCGCCGGCGTCAGCGCGCCGGACGAGCTCGTCGATACGCTCTACCGCAGCCGCACCGAGAAGCGCACCGCCGAGGCGCTGGTGCTGCCGCCGGCCGCGGCGGCCGATCCCGGCACGCCCGACGACGGCGAGATCAAGGCGTTCTACGACAAGCACCAGGACGATTTCCGCGTGCCCGAGCTGCGCAGCTTCCGCCTGGGCGTGCTGCTGCTCGACGACGTCGCCGCCGAGATCAAGGTGCCGGACGACAAGCTGCGCCAGGAGTACCAGAACCGCCTCGCCGACTTCGCTTCGCCGGAGCAGCGGCATTTCCAGCAGATTCTGCTGCCGGACGAGGCCAAGGCGAAGGAAGCGGCGGTGCAGCTCGCATCGGGCAAGGATTTCGCCCAGGTGGCCAAGGACGTCGCCGGCGCCGATCCCGACACGCTCGATCTCGGCTTCTTCAAGAAGGCCGATCTGCCGCCGGCGCTCGGCGACCCGGCCTTCGCGCTGAAGGCGGGCGAGGTCACGCCGCCGATCCACGACGCCCTCGGCTGGCACATCCTGCGCCTGGTCGAGATCAAGCCCGCGACCACCGAGCCCTTCGATACGGTCAAGGTCAAGCTCGCCCGGGAGATCGCCCGCGACCAGGCCGGCGACCGCATGGCGAAGCTCTACGACCAGGTCCAGGACGCGCTCGCCGGCGGCGCCGCCTTCGCCGAGGTGAGCCAGCGCTTCGGCCTCAAGGTGACGACGTTCGACGATGTCGACGCCAACGGCCGCAGCCGCGACGGCAAGCCGGTCGAACTGCCGGTTTCCGGCTCCGACATCCTCAAGACCGCGTTCAGCACCGACGCCGGCCAGATGAGCCAGCTCAACGATCTCGGCGAGAACGGCTATTACGTGCTGCAGGTCGACAAGGTGACGCCGGCTGCGGTGAAGCCGCTCGATCAGGTCAAGGCGGAGGTGACCGGTCTTTGGCAGCAGGAGAAGCGCGACGCCGAGCTCGCGACCCTCGCCAAGGAGATCGCCGATCAGGTGAAGGCGGGCCGGAAGCTCTCCGACCTCGCCGCCGAACGCAAGCTCGCCGCCTTCACCACCGAGCCGATGAGCCGCGCCGGCGGCGACCCCAAGGTGCCGCCGACGCTGGTGGCGGGCATCTTCGGCGCCAAGCCCGGCGCGGCGGTCTTCGCCAAGGGCAATGACGGCTATGTCGTCGCCGTGGTGAAGGACGTCATCACCGCCGATCCCGCCAAGGACGCCAAGGGCGTGGCGCAGTTCGCCGACCAGCTGGTGGTGCCGAGCCTGCGCGACGACATGATGCAGGAGTTCGACCGGGCGCTGCGCAACCGCTACCCGGTGAGCATCGACCGGACCGCCGTGGCGCACGCCTTCTGACGCGATGCAGATCGTCCCGGCCCTCGACGAGTTCAGCGCGCGCCATGCCGCCGGCAAGCCGGTGCTGGTGTGGACCTCGCTCGTCTCCGATCTCGAGACGCCGGTCTCGGCCATGCTCAAGCTCGCCGACGGGCGGCCGAACAGCTTCCTCTTCGAATCCGTCGAAGGCGGCGCGGCGCGCGGCCGCTACTCCTTCATCGGCTTGAAGCCCGATCTCGTCTGGCGCTGCCGCGGCGACCGGGCCGAGATCAACCGCAAGGCGCGCGCCGATGCCGACGCGTTCGAGCCCGTCGCCGGCGGCGCGCTCGCCAGCCTGCGCGCGCTCATCGACGAATGCCGCGTCGAGACGCCGGCGCCGCTGCCGCCGATGGCGTCCGGCCTCTTCGGCTATGTCGGCTACAACATGGTGTCGCTGATGGAGCGGCTGCCGGACCGAAATCCCGATCGGCTGGCGATCCCCGACGCGCTGTTCCTGCGTCCGACCGTGATCTGCATCTTCGACACCATCGCCGACCGGGTGACGGTGGTGACGCCGGTCTGGCCCGAGCCCGGGCTCTCGGCGGCCGCCGCCTATGACCGCGCGCGCGAGCGCCTCGCCGACGTCGTCACCGATTTCGAGCGCAGCCTGCCGCATCGCCGCGAGACCGCCGAAGCGGTGCAGGAGCTGCCGCCGCCCGAGCCCAACATGACGCGGCCGGACTGCCTCGCCATGATCGAGAAGGCGAAGGAGTACATCCGCGCCGGCGAGATCTTCCAGGTCGTGCCGTCGATGCGGCTGCGCGTGCCGTTCCGCCTGCCGCCCTTTTCGCTCTACCGCGCGCTCCGCCGCCTCAACCCGTCGCCCTTCCTGTTCTTCCTTGATTTCGGCGGCTTCGCCGTCGTCGGCTCGAGCCCCGAGGTGCTGGTGCGGCTGCGCGACGGCAAGGTCACCATCCGGCCGCTCGCGGGCACCAGGCGGCGCGGCGCCACCGCGGCCGAGGACGCGGCGCTCGCCGAGGAGCTGCTCGCCGACCCCAAGGAGCGCGCCGAGCACCTGATGCTGCTCGACCTCGCGCGCAACGATGTCGGGCGCGTCGCCAAGATCGGCACCGTGCGCGTCACCGAGCAGATGGTGATCGAGCGCTACAGTCATATCATGCATATCTGCAGCCATGTCGAAGGGCAGATCGATCCGCGCTACGGCGCGCTGGACGCGCTCATCGCGGGATTCCCCGCCGGCACCCTCTCCGGCGCGCCCAAGGTCAGGGCGATGGAGCTCATCGACGAGCTCGAGACCGAGCAGCGCAACCTCTATGGCGGCGCGGTGGGATATTTCGCCGGCGACGGCAGCATGGACACTTGCATCGTGATCCGCACAGCCGTCGTCAAGGACGGCGAGATGGTAGTGCAGGCCGGCTGCGGCGTCGTCGCCGACAGCGATCCCGCCGCCGAGCATCAGGAGATCCTCGACAAGGCGCGCGCCCTCTTCCGCGCGGCGGAGGAAGCGGTCAGGTTCGCCCGCGGCTGAGCGCGCGGCGGAGCCCGCTACCCCGCGACGCTGAAGCCGGCGCCTTCGACCGCGCGCTCGACCGCCGCGCGCTCGACCGCGCCCTCGACGCTCACCGTGCCGGAATTGAGCTCGACGCTGACTTCGGCCGCGGGATCGAGGCGCTTGATCGCCTTCGTCACGGCGTTGGCGCAGTTGCGGCAGGTCATGCCGCCGACCTTGAAGAGCTGCTTCATCCGGTTCCCCCCGCAAGGAGCGTGTGCTGGCGCACGATGGCGCTCACCGGCACCAGCACGAAGCCCTTGCCCTTGACCGCGGCGAGCCACGGGCCGAGCACGTCGAGCGTCACATCGTGCGGATGGCCGATGGCGATGGCGCTGCCGTGCTGGCGCGCGATCTCCTCGACCTCGGCGAGCCGCGCGGCGATGGCGTGGGCGTCGAGCTCGTTGTCGAGGAAGACGTCGCGCCCCGCGTGCGGCACGCCGAGCTTGCGCGCCACCTCGATGCCGACGCTGTTGCCGATGGTGCGGGAATCCAGGAACAGCAGGCCGCGCTTCTTCAGCTCCTCGAGCACCCAGGTCATGCCGGCGGCGTCGGCGGTGAAGCGGCTGCCCATGTGGTTGTTGATGCCGACATAGCCGTCGAAGCGGCCGAGGTCCCAGCGCAGCCGGCGCAGCACCTCGTCGCGGCTGAGATCGACCGAAAGCCCGTTGGGGCCCATATCCTCGGCGGCGCTGATCGGCTGCATCGGCACATGCACCATGAGCTCGTCGCCGGCGCGGTGCGCCGCTTCGGTGAGGCGCGGCAGATCGTCGGCATAGGCCATGAACGAGAGCGTCAATGGCCCCGGCAGGGTGACGGCGCGCTCGGCGCCCTTGCGGTCGACGCCGACGTCGTCGAGGACGATGGCGATCTCGGGGCGGCCATTGGCCGGCGGCACCGACACGGCATAGCGCAGCCAGGCCGGCTCGCCGCGCTCCGCCGGCGGCAGCACTGGCGGTGGCAGCGCCGCGAGCTTGGTCTCGGGCGGCGCCGGTGGCGGCTCCGCCGCCACTTGCGGCGCCGGCGCGGAAATCTCGCCCCGCTCGTCGGGCGGGATGGCGGGAATCGGCACGGTGATCCTGGCCATCGTCCGCTCGGGCGCCGGCGGCAGGGGCACCGGAACCGGCGTGGCCATCGCCACCGGCGGCGCGGGCGGCGGCCCCGGCAGCGCCAGCCAGGTCGCGACGGCGATGACCGCAAGCGCCGCCGCGCCGCAGCCGAGATTGACCCAGAGGTGCGGGCTCGGTGTCGGCAGGGCGAAGCTCGGCCAGGACCGGCGCCGCGTCCGCCGCTTGAG
>JASHTP010000056.1 GCA_030040495.1 Alphaproteobacteria bacterium | reverse complement strand
CGGGCGTGCCCGTGCGCGTCCACGCCTTCCTCGACGGCCGCGACACGCCGCCCCGCTCCGCCGCCGGCTATCTCGCCGACTTCGCCGCCGCCACGGCGGGGCTCGCCCGGATCTCGTTTGCCACGGTGAGCGGGCGCTATTACGCCATGGACCGCGACCAGCGCTGGGACCGCGTCGAGAAGGCCTATCGCGCCCTGATGCTGGGCGAGGGCGAACGCGCCGCCGACGCGCCGGCGGCGGTGCGGCAGGCCTATGCGGCCGGTCAGAGCGACGAGTTCGTGCTGCCGACGGCGATCGCCGGCTTCGCCGGGATGCGCGACGGCGACGGCGTGCTCTGCGCCAACTTCCGCGCCGACCGCGTGCGCGAGATCCTGGCGGCGCTGCTCGACCCCGATTTCGCCGGCTTCACGCGCCCGCGCACGGCGCGCTTCGCCGCCGCGCTCGGCCTCACCGAGTACTCGACCGAGCTCAACCGCTTCGTGAAGACGCTGTTCCCGCCGGAGGACCTCGCCGACACCTTCGGCGAGGTGGTGTCGCGCGCCGGCCTCACCCAGCTGCGCATCGCCGAGACCGAGAAATACGCGCATGTCACCTTCTTCTTCAATGGCGGGCGCGAGACCGAGTTCCCCGGCGAGAGCCGCATCCTGGTGCCGTCGCCCAAGGTCGCGACCTACGATCTGAAGCCGGAGATGTCGGCGCCGGAAGTGACCGACAGGCTGGTCGAGGCGATCGACCAGGGCCGCTTCGACGTCATCGTCGTCAACTTCGCCAACACCGACATGGTCGGCCATACCGGCGACGTGGCCGCGGCGACGAAGGCGGTGGAAGCGGTCGACCGCTGCCTCGGGCGGCTCGCCGAGGCGGTGAGGCGCGCCGGCGGCAGCCTGCTCATCACCGCCGACCACGGCAATGCCGAGATGATGCGCGACCCCGCCACCGGGCAGCCGCACACGGCGCACACGTTGAACCCGGTGCCGCTGCTGCTGGTGAACCCGCCGGCCGGGATCGTCGGCCTCGAGGATGGCAGGCTCGCCGACATCGCGCCGACGCTGCTCCAGCTGCTGGGCCTGCGCCAGCCCGCGGCGATGACCGGCCGGCCGCTGCTGCGCCGCGCCGCCGAGCGTGCCACGGCCTGAGCTCTCCTCACTGGCCCCGCTGCCGCTGCTGCTGGCGGGCCTGCTGGTCTGCGCCGCGGCGCATGCCGACGACACGCCGCAGCAGCAGCTGAAATCGGTGCAGCAGCAGCTCGAGGAGAGTCGCCAGAAGCAGGCGGACTATGCGCGCCAGGCCGAGGCGCTTGCCGGCGAGATCGCCGCGCTGCGCGCCCAGAGCGTGACGCTCGCCAAGGCGGCGCAGGAGCACGAGGCGGCGCTCTCGGCGCTCGAGAACCAGCTCGCCGCCCTCGCCGCCGCGGAGGCGAGCAAGGCCGCAGCCCTGCAGCAGCATCGCGCCGCGCAGCGCCAGCTTCTCATGGCGCTGGAGCGGCTGGCGCTCAATCCGCCGGAGGCGCTGGCGCTGGCGCCGGGCGCGCCGGTCGACGCCGTGCGCTCGGCCATGCTGATGGGCGCCGCCGTGCCGCCGCTCCAGGCCGAGGCGCGCCGGTTGAGCCGGGAGATCGACGATCTCGCCCAGGTGCGCCGCCAGATCGCCGACGCCGAGGGGCGCCACCGCGCCGAGCGCATCGGGCTCGACGAGGAGCAGACCCAGCTCGCCGCGCTCATTGCGCGCAAGGCGGTGCTGCAGGAACAGGCGCAGCAGGGCGCCGAGGAGAGCGGCCAGCGGCTGCAGCAGCTTGCGGCGCAGGCGAGCGACCTGCGGCAGTTCATCGAGCGGCTCGACGCCGAGCGCCGGGCGCGCGACGCCGAGGTTGAGCGACGGCGCGAGGAGGAGCAGCGCCGCGCCGAGGCCGAGCGGCGCGAGGCGCAGCGGCTGATGGCCTTGCAGCAGAAACGGCCGGACGAGGGTCGATCCAGCGTCGTCGTCACGGCGCCGCCGCCGGTCATTCCCGAGCCGGACAAGCCGGCGACGATCCGCCCCTTCGCCAGCGCCCGCGGCGCGCTGGTCTATCCCGCGAGCGGCCGGCTGATGCGCCGCTTCGGCGAGAACAACGAGCTCGGCGTGACCTCGAAAGGGCTCACCTTCGAGACCCGCCCGGGCGCCCAGGTCGTGGCGCCGTTCGACGGCAGGGTGCTGTTTGCCGGGCCTTTCAAGGGCTACGGGCAAATATTGATCATCGAACATGGCGACGGCTATCATTCGCTGCTGGCCGGGCTCGACCGGGTCGAGGGCACCGTCGGACAATGGGTGGTGGCCGGCGAGCCGGTGGGCACGATGCCGACCGGAGAGCAGAAGCCCCGCCTCTATCTCGAGCTGCGCCATGACGGCCAGCCGATCAACCCGCTGCCGTGGTTAGCAACCCGCGACGAAAAGGTAAGTGGATGAAGCGTATCGGTCTCAGTGCGGCTTGCGCCGCCACTCTCGTCTGGCTGCTCGTTCCGGCCGCGGCCCAGCAGCAGCAACAGCAGCAACAACAGCAGCAGGCTCCGGCGGCGGACCAGTCGAACTTCGACACCTACCGCCAGCTCGATCTCTTCGGCGAGGTGTTCGAGCGCATCCGCTCCGACTACGTCGAAGAGGTGTCGGACGAGCAGCTCATCGAAGCCGCGATCAACGGCATGCTGAGCTCGCTCGACCCGCATTCGAGCTACATGAACGCCAAGAGCTTCCGCGACATGCAGGTGCAGGTGCGCGGCGAGTTCGGCGGCCTCGGCCTCGAGGTCACGATGGAGAACGGCCTCGTCAAGGTGGTCTCGCCGATCGACGACACGCCGGCGGCCAAGGCCGGGCTCAAGCCCGGCGACCTCATCACCGCCATCGACGGCCAGCCGGTGCTGGGGCTCTCGCTCAACGACGCGGTCGAGCACATGCGCGGGCCGGTCAACAGCGACATCAAGCTCACCATCAAGCGCGAGGGCCGCGATCCCTTCGACGTGACGCTCACCCGCGCGGTGATCAAGATCCAGTCGGTGAAGTCGCAGCTCGAAGGCGGCGACATCGGCTATATCCGCATCACCAGCTTCAACGAGCAGGCCGACAACGGCGTCAAGACGGCGATCAAGGCGCTGAAGCAGCAGTCGGGCGACAAGCTCATCGGCATCGTGCTCGATCTGCGCAACAACCCCGGCGGGCTGCTCGACCAGGCGATCGCGGTGGCCGGCGACTTCCTCGACAAGGGCGAGATCGTCTCGACGCGCGGGCGCCGCAGCGAGGACGCGGCGCGCTACTTCGCCCAGTCCGGCGACCTCACCGGCGGCATGCCGATGGTGGTGCTGATCAATGGCGGCTCGGCCTCGGCCTCGGAGATCGTCGCCGGCGCGCTGCAGGACCATCACCGCGCCGTGCTGCTCGGCACCCGCTCCTTCGGCAAGGGCTCGGTGCAGACCATCATCCAGCTTCCCGGCCACGGCGCGATGCGGCTCACCACCGCGCTCTACTACACGCCCTCGGGACGCTCGATCCAGGGCAAGGGCATCGAGCCCGACATCACCGTCGAGCCGGCGAAGATCGAGAAGCTCGCGGTGGCCGAGAACGTGCACGAGGCCGATCTGCGCGGCGCGATCACCAACCGCGAAGCGACGCAGGGGGGCGCCGGCGCGGCGCCGGCGGGAGCGGCCCCGGCCGCGCCCAAGCCGTCGACGGCGGTCGAGCCGAGCGTGATGGGCACGGCCGACGACTATCAGCTGGCGCGCGCCATCGACATGCTGCGCGGCGTCTCGCTGTTCAACGCCAAGGCCGCTCATTGACGGCCGCTTCGCCGTGCCTCGGCGCGCTCCCGGCGATGTCGAGTTCGCTGCGCGCCGCCGCGTGAGAATCGGCCGCGTCGCCGCCGCGCTGCTGCCGCTGGCCGTCGCCGGCGGCTTCGCCGCGCTCACCCTCGGCTGGC
>JASHTP010000055.1 GCA_030040495.1 Alphaproteobacteria bacterium | reverse complement strand
CGCGCCGGTGCTGCGCGGCCTCTGCGCCCTCGCCAACGACCGCGCGACCGGCGTCGCCAAGCGGCAGGTGCTGTGCTTCCGCCGCTCGCCCGCCATCCTCGACTATGTCGGCGGCGCCGAGCTCGCCCGCTATTCGCAGGTGGGCGTGGTCACCCCCGACCACACCATCCGCACCAAGAACTGGCCGCTGCTCGTGCCGGCGCCGGAAGCGGGCGCGCTCGACCGATGGCGGCAGGCGGTCGCCCGAGCGGTCGAGGAGTATGCCCGGCGCTACCGCGCCTATTTTGAGCGCCACGATGCGCGCCAGGCGAAGCCCAGGACCGCGCTCGATCCGCTGCCGCGCGTGGTGCTGGTGCCGGGGCTCGGGCTCTTCGGCCTCGGCGCCTCGGCCAGGGACGCGGCGATCGCCGCCGACATCGCCGAGAACACCATCGCCGTCATCGCCGACGCCGAGGCGATCGGCCGCTACGAATGCGTCTCGGAAGCCGACATGTTCGATGTCGAGTACTGGTCGCTCGAGCAGGCGAAGCTCGGCAAGGCCCAGGAGAAGAAGCTGGCGCGGCAGGTGGCGCTGGTCACCGGCGGCGGCAGCGGCATCGGCGCCGCCACGGCGAAGGCGCTGGCCCGCGCCGGCGCCGAGCTGGCGGTGCTCGACCGGGACGAAGCCGCCGCCCGCGCCGTCGCCGCCTCGCTGGGCCGCGCGGCGCTCGCCGTCGCCTGCGACGTCACCGACGCCGCCCAAGTCCGCGCCGCCTTCGACCGCGTCGCCGAGCGTTTCGGCGGCGTCGACATCGTCGTCTCCAACGCCGGCGCCGCCTGGCAGGGCGCCGTCGGCGAGGTCGAGGAATCCCTGCTGCGGCGCTCCTTCGAGCTCAATTTCTTCGCCCATCAGAGCGTGGCGCAGAACGCGGTGCGCATCATGCGCGCGCAAGGGACGGGCGGATGCCTGCTCTTCAACGTCTCGAAGCAGGCGGTCAATCCCGGCCGCGATTTCGGCCCTTACGGCCTGCCCAAGGCGGCGACCCTGTCGCTGATGAAGCAATATGCGCTCGATCACGGAAAGGACGGCATCCGCGCCAACGCCGTCAACGCCGACCGCATCCGCAGCGGGCTTTTGACCGAGGCGATGATCGCCGAGCGTTCGCGCGCGCGCGGCGTCTCGACCGAGACCTATATGAGCGGCAATCTGCTCGGCCGCGAGGTCCTGGCCGAGGACGTGGCCGAGGCCTTCCTCTTTCTGGCGCAGGCGCGCGCCACCACCGCCGCCGTCATCACCGTCGATGGCGGCAACATCGAAGCGAGCCTGCGCTGATGATCCAGCCGCTCTCCGGCATCGACCACGTCATCGTCGCCGTAGCCGATCTCGACCGCGCGCGGCTCGCCTGGACGCGGCTCGGCTTCACCCTGACCCCGCGCGGCCGGCATCTGCAGAAGGGCACCGGCAATTACTGCATCATGTTCGAGCGCGACTATGTCGAGCTGATGGGCGTCGTCGACCGCGGCCAGGACACGGGCGGGCTCGACGAGTTCCTGCGCGGCGGCGAAGGGCTCCGCGGCCTCGCCTTCGCCACCCGCTCGGGCGACGCCACCGCTGCGGAGCTCGCCCGCCGCGGCCTCCATCCGACGCCGCCGCGCGACCTGTCGCGGCAGTTGGAGCTCCCGGAAGGCACGCTGCTGCCGCGCTTCAAGCTGGTGTCGCTGCCGCCGGAGGAGACGCCGGCGCTCTCCGCCTTCGTCTGCCAGCATCTGACGCCGGAGCTGGTGCGGCGGCCGGAATGGCTCGCCCATGCCAACGCCGTCAGCGGCGTCGCCGGGGTCACCATCATGGTCGCGGCGACCGAGCCGCTGCGCGACGCCTATGACCGGCTCTTCGGCGCCGGCGTCACCACCACCGACGACGTACTCACCCTCCATGTCGGCCGCCACCGCCTGATCTTCGCCACCCCCGACGACGTCTCGGCGCTCTATCCCCAGGCCGAGATCGACCTCGAGCGGAAGCTGCCGGCGATGGTGGCGCTGAGCCTCAGGAGCAGCGACCTCGAGCGCACCGCCGACCATCTGACGCAGTGGCAGGTGGCGCATGAGGAGCTCGCCGGCGGCGGCCTCCTGGTCCCCCCGGAAGAAGCCAACGGCGCGCTGCTCATCGTGCAGGGGTGAGGTGGCGCTGCAAATCCGCCCTGCGTCCTTCGACAGGCCCGGATGAGGAACAGTCTGTGTGGCATCAGAAGTTTCTGGATGGCGCAAAGAAGCGTCCTCGTCCCGAGCTTGTCGAAGGACGCAACGCCGTCGGTCCGGCCTGCCGCTGGAACCGCCCTCACGCGCTCCCCAGCGCGCGCAGCGCCAGCGCGGTGGCGGCGGTGCGGTTCTCGACGCCGAGCTTCTCGTAGATCTGCTCGAGATGCTTGTTCACGGTGCGCGGGCTGAGCCCCAGGATCTCGCCGACGTCGCGGTTGGACTTGCCGCGCGCCACCCACAGCAGCACCTCGGCCTCGCGCGTCGTCAGCGAGAAGCGCTGCTTCAGCAGCGCGTCCTCGCTGCCGCCCCCGCCTTCGATCAGCCGCAGCAGGAACTCGTCGGCGCCGATCTGCCCGATATAGGAGAGCCGCAGCGGCCGCTCGCCGCCGAGCGCCGTCATCGGCGGCTCCGCGCCGGCCTGCCGCTCGGTCCGCGCCGTCAGCCAGTGCAGCAGCTCCGCCGGCAGCCGGAAGCCGTCGGCGGGTGCGGCGGGAAAGGCGGCGGCGAGCAGCTTGCTCGCCTGCGGCGTCGACCACAGCACGCGCCCGGCGCGGTCGATGGCGAGCAGGAAGCGCCCGGCGGCGTCGAGCGCGTTGCGCGCGCTCTGGCCGAGCCGCGCATTGGCGAGATGCACCTGCATGCGGGCGATGAGCTCGTCGGGGACGATCGGCTTGGCGACGTAGTCGACGCCGCCGGCCTCGAGGCCTTTCACCACATGCTCGGTCTCGCTGAGCCCGGTCATGAAGATGACGGGGACATAGGCGAGCGCGCTGTTGGCCTTGAGCCGGCGGCAGGTCTCGAATCCGTCCATGCCCGGCATCACCGCGTCCATCAGCACGATGTCGGGCGTCACCTCCTGCGCCAGCGCCAGCGCGTTGGCGCCGGCGAGCGCCACCAGCACGGTGAAGCCGGCCTCCTCGAGCGCGTCGGTGAGGAAGCGCAGCGTCTCCGGCGAATCGTCGACCACCATGACGATGTCGCGCCGCGTCCCGTCAGGCATCGGCGCGGTCCAGCTCTTCCAGCGCCGCCATGTAGCGGGCGAACTCGAAATCCTTCACCAGCGAGCGCATATGGGCGACGAAGGCGTGGCGCGCGGGATCCTCGCCCTCGATCTCGTCGAGCTTCGCCTGGATGCCGCGGACATAGCCGATGCGGCCGAGCCGGCGCAGCTCGGCGATGTCGGGCCGCGGCGGGATCGAGGAAGGCGCGAAGGGCGGGGCCGGCGCCGCCGCGTCCGGCGCCGAGGGAGCGTAGAGCCAGTCGATGCGGAGCAGCCGCTGGATCGCCTCGAGCAGGCGCTGCACGTCGATCGGCTTGACGATGAACTCGTCCGAGAGCGCCGGCTCGCGCCGGTCGGGCTCGGCGGCGTTGGCCGAGATCATGATGATCTTCGCCCGCCCGCGCTGGCGCAGCGCCCGCGCCACCGCCCTGCCGTCGAGCCCCGGCATGGAGACATCGAGCAGCACCAGGTCGGGCTGCGCCGCTTCGGCGAGCCGCAGCGAGGCCGGCCCGTCCGCCGCCTCGACCAGCGAGAAGCCCAGCGGCGCCAGGATCTCGCGCAGCAGCCCGCGATGCACGGGGTCGTCGTCGGCCACCAGCACGGTGAGCCGCCTTCCGGCATAGCCGCCGATCGCCGCGCCGCTCGCCGGCGCCAGGCGCGGGCGCGCCACCTCGGAGAGCAGCAGCTTCACCCGGAAGAGGCTGCCCTTGCCGCGCCGGCTCTCGACCGAGATGTCGCCGCCCATGATCTCGGTCAGCAGCTTGGTGATGGTGAGGCCGAGCCCCATGCCGGGCTTCGCCTCGCCGTCCGGCTGCTGCACGCGCTCGAACGGCTCGAAGATGCGCTCGAGATCCTCGGCGCCGATGCCGACGCCGGTATCCTCGACCTCGATCTCGGCGGTCTGGCTGCGGTAGTGGAGGCGCAGGCTGACGCTGCCTTCCTCGGTGAACTTGATGGCGTTCGACAGCAGGTTGATGAGGATCTGCCTGAGCCGCTTCGGGTCGGTGTGCACCACCGCGGGCAGGCGCTGCGGCCGCTCGAACAGGAAATCGATGCCCTTGGCGGCGGCCTGCAGGCGGAACATGTCGACGATCTGGCCGAGGAACTCGGCGAGCCGCACCTCCTCGTATTGCAGCTCGAGCCGCCCGGCCTCGATCTTCGAAATGTCGAGCAGCCCTTCGATCAGCCCCGCCAGATGCTCGCCGCTGCGGCGGATCACGGTGATGGCGTCGCGCCGGTGCGGCGGGATCGAGCCGTCGCGCTCGAGCAGCTGCGCGTAGCCGAGCACGGCGTTGAGCGGCGTGCGCAGCTCGTGGCTGATGCCGACGACGTAGCGGCTCTTGGCGAGGTTCGCCGCCTCCGCCGCCTCCTTGGCCTTCTGCAGCTGCGCGTCGGTGCGCTTGTGCGCGCGGATCTCGCGCAGCAGCAGGGTGGTCTGCCGCCGCGATTCCTCTTCCGCCGCCTTGCGGCTCTCCTGCGTCAGCACGAACAGCCAGGCGGCGACGCCGGCGATGATGAGCAGGACGAAGAACAGCTTCCAGAAGGCGAGCTTGACGATGGCGTTCGAGACGTCGGAGCCGAGCGGCACCTGCCAGTAGATGACGGTGAGCGTGACGCCGATCATCGAGACCAGTACCAGCAGCAGGCCGAGATAGCGGGCGAAGCGCGGGTCGAGCCGCGGCAGCAGCCGCGCCGGCAGCGCCGCGCCCAGCAGCGCCGCCAGCTGCGAGGAGGCGCGCGCGCCGCGCTTGCAGAGATCGCCGCAGCGCGAATCGAGCGAGCAGCAGAGCGAGCAGATCGGCCCGGCATAGGCCGGGCAGTAGGCGGTGTCCTCGGGCTCGAACGGGTTCTCGCAGATGCAGCAGCGGATCGCCGTCTCGCTGGCCCAGACGCGGCGCGGCTTGCGCGCGATATAGTAGCGCCCGCCGGTGGCGTAGGCGATGACCGGCGCGGCGAGGAAGGCGACGGCGACGGCGACGAAGGGGGTGAAGGCCCTGGCCGCGTGACCGAAGAGCCCGGCGAAATCCGCCATCGCCGCGGCGGTGGCGAGCAGCATGGCGCCGACGCCGACCGGGTTGATGTCGTAGAGATGCGCGCGCTTGAACTCGATGTGCGGCGGGCTCAGGCCCAGCGGCTTGTTGATGGCGAGATCGGCGACGATGGCGCCGACCCAGGCGGCGGCGACCGCGGAATAGATGCCGAGGATCTGCTCGAGCGCCGAATAGACGCCCAGCTCCATCAGCAGCAGCGCGATGGCGACGTTGAAGATCAGCCAGACGACGCGGCCGGGATGGCGGTGGGTGAGGCGCGAGAAGAAGTTGGACCAGGCGATCGAGCCGGCATAGGAGTTGGTGACGTTGATCTTGAGCTGCGACAGCACGACGAAGAGGCCGGCGAGCATCATCGCCGCCGCCGGCGAGGAGATCATGTAGCCGAAGGCGACGCCGTACATCTCGGTCGGCTGCGCCGCGCGGTCGAGCGAGACGCCGTGCGCGTGCGCGAGATAGGCGAGGAAGGAGCCGGCGAGCAGCTTGAGCGCGCCGAGCACCACCCAGCCGGGCCCGGCGGTGAGCAGCGCGCTCCAGCGCGCGACGCGGTTGTCGGCGCGCTCGGGCGGCAGGAAGCGCAGGAAGTCCACCTGCTCGCCGATCTGCGCGATGAGCGACAGCACCACCGAGGCGGCGGCGCCGAAGAGGGCGAGGTCGAAGCCGGGATCGCCGTGCTGCGCCCGGCCGGTGAAGCCGGTCCAGCCCTGGAAGGAATCGGCGCTGTAGACGGCGATGAAGAAGAAGGGCAGCACGTGCAGCACCGCCCAGAGCGGCTGCGTCCAGAGCTGGAAGCGGCTGATGAAGGTGATGCCGTGCGTCACCAGCGGGATGACCACCAGCGAGCTGATGACGTAGCCCGCCGCCAGCGGCACGCCGAAGCAGCGCTCCAGCGCCATCGACATGATCACCGCCTCGATGGCGAAGAAGATGAAGGTGAAGGAGGCGTAGATCAGCGAGGTGACGGTCGAGCCGATATAGCCGAAGCCGGCGCCGCGGGTGAGCAAATCGATGTCGACGCCGTATTTCGCCGCGTAGTAGCTGATCGGCAGGCCGGTGGCGAAGATCAGCAGGCTCACCGCGAAGATGGCGGCGACGGCGTTGGTGAAGCCGTAGCTCAGGGTGATGGTGCCGCCGATCGCCTCGAGCGCCAGGAAGGAGATGGCGCCGAGCGCGGTGTTGGCGACGCGCAGCGACGACCAGCGCCGCGCCGTCTTGGCGGTGAAGCGCAGCGCGTAGTCCTCCAGTGTCTGGTTCGCGACCCACTTGTTGTAGTCGCGCCGCACGCGAAGGATTCTCTGCCGCGCCGCCATGCTTTGCGCCCCCGCGGCCCGCCGGGGCCGCTCAAGTCACTCTATGGTGCGATGCAATAAGCATGCAAGGC
>JASHTP010000054.1 GCA_030040495.1 Alphaproteobacteria bacterium | reverse complement strand
CGCGGCTCGCCGGGCTCGGCCTCGGCGGCGCGAGCGTGGTCTGGCTCAGCGACGGCATCGACGACGGCGCGGCGCAAGAGTTCGCCGCCGGGCTGCAGCGCTTCGGCAGCCTGCGCGTGCTCGCCGACGCGACGACCGAGCTGCCGCGCCTGCTGGCGCCGGCCGACACCGACGAGAAGGATCTGACGGTGACGGTGCGGCGCGCCGATGCCGCCGCGCCGGAGCGGCTGTTCGTCCGCGCGGTCGGCGATGACGGGCGCCTGCTGGCGCGGCAGGAGGTGGCGATGGCGCCGGGCGTCGAGCGCACCGTCGCGCATCTCGCCCTGCCGAGCGAGCTCAGAAACCGCGCCGAGGCGATCGAGATCGAGGGCGAGGCCTCCGCCGGCGCGGTGCTGCTGCTCGACGAGCGCTGGCGCCGGCGCCCGGTGGGCATCGTCGGCGGTCAGCGCGGCAGCGCAGCGCAGCCGCTGCTCAGCGGCGCCTTTTATCTCGAGCGCGCGCTCTCCCCCTTCAGCGAGGTGCGGCGCGGCGACGTCGCGACGCTGCTCAAGGGCGACATCGCGGTCCTCGCGCTCCCCGACGTGGCGCCGGCCGGGGCCGAGGAGAAGGCCGCCCTGGTCAAATGGATGGAGCATGGCGGCCTGGTCCTGCGCTTCGCCGGCCCGCAGCTCGCCGGCGCGACCGACGACGATCTGCTGCCGGTGACCCTGCGGCGCGGCGGCCGCACCTTGGGCGGCGCGCTCTCCTGGGAGAAGCCGGCGAAGCTCGCCCCCTTCACCGCCGACAGCCCCTTCGCCGGGCTCGACATTCCGGCCGACGTCACGGTCTCGCGCCAGGTGCTGGCCGAGCCGACCATCGATCTCGGCGGCAAGACCTGGGCGCGGCTCACCGACGGCACGCCGCTGGTCACCGCCGAGAAGCACGGCAAGGGCTGGCTGGTGCTGGTGCACACCACGGCGGACCCGGAATGGTCGAACCTCGCCATCTCCGGCCTCTTCGTCGACATGCTGCGCCGCATCGTCGCGCTGAGCCAGGGCGTATCCGGCAACGCCGACGTGGCGCTGCCGCCGGTGGAGACGCTCGACGGCTTCGGCCGGCTGCAGCGCGCGCCGGCGACGGCGACGACCATCGCGGCCGGCGCCTTCGCCGCCACGCTGGCCTCGCGCATCCATCCGCCGGGCTTCTACGGCACTCCCGATGCGCGGCGCGCGGTCAACCTCGCCGGCGCGGTCACGCGCTTCGCCGCGCTCCCGGCCCTGCCAGCGGGCGTCGCGCGCGACGGCTACGCGCGCAGCAGCAGCGAGGTCGATTTCCGGCCCTGGCTGCTCGGCGCGGCGCTGGCGCTGGCACTCATCGACCTCGTCATCGCCTATGCGCTGCGCGGGCTGCTGCTGGGCGTGATGCCGGCCCGGCGCCGCGGCGCCAGCCTCGGCGCCGCGCTGCTGCTGCTGGGGCTTTGCGGCATGCCGGCGCAGGCGCAGACGCAGACGCAGGCTCAGGACGACGGCTTCGCCATCGCGGCGACGAGCGAGCTTCACCTCGCCTATGTCCGCACCGGTCTCGCCGATGTCGACGAGGAATCGCGCGCCGGCCTCGCCGGCCTTTCCGACATCCTCAACCGCCGCACCGCGGCGGAGGTGGCGGCGCCGATGGAGGTCGATGTCGAGCATGACGAGCTCATCTTCTTCCCGCTGCTCTACTGGCCGGTGGCCGACGGGGAGGCGCTGCCTTCGGCCAGGGCGATCGAGCGCGTCAACCGCTATCTCGCCACCGGCGGCACCATCCTCTTCGACACGCGCGACCAGGGCGAGCGCACGATCTTCTCCGCCGCCGCGGCCCAGCAGCGGCTGCTCCGGCTCGCCGCCGGCCTCAACATCCCGCCGCTGGTGCCGGTGCCGCCCGACCACGTGCTGACCAAGTCCTTCTATCTCATGCAGGAGTTCCCCGGCCGCTGGGCCGGCGGCACGCTCTGGGTCGAGGCGGCCGACGACCGGGTCAATGACGGCGTCTCCAGCGTCATCGTCGGCAGCAACGACTGGGCGGGCGCCTGGGCGATGGATGAGAGCGGGCGGCCGCTCTTCGCCTGCGTCCCCGGCGGCGAGCCGCAGCGCGAGCAGGCCTATCGCTTCGGCGTCAACCTGGTGATGTACGCGCTCACCGGCAACTACAAGACCGACCAGGTGCACGTGCCGGCCATCCTCGAGAGGCTCGGCCAATGACCATCGGCGGCTACGGCATCGCCGCCGCGCCGCTGCTGCCCTGGGCGGCGATCATCGCCTTCGGCGCGCTGGCGATCCTGCTGCTCGGCTTCGGCGCCTGGCGGCGCGCGCGCGGCCTCTTGTGGCGCGTGCTGGCGCTGGCGCTGCTGCTGCTGATCCTGGTCAACCCGTCGCTGATCGAGGAGCAGCGCCAGCCCCAGCACGACGTCGCGGTGGTCGTGGTCGACGACAGCCCGAGCATGCGCATCGGCGAGCGCCGGCACTACGCCGCCGAGGCGCTGCGGCAGGTGACCGAGCGGCTGCGCCGGTTCCGCGACCTCGATGTCCGCATCGTCCATGCCGGCGCGCCCGACCCCAACGCCGCCTTCGCCGACGACGGCACCCGGCTCTATACCGCGCTCACCCGCGCGCTCGCCGACGTGCCGCGCCAGCGCGTCGCCGGCGCGGTGATGATCACCGACGGCGAGGTGCACGACGTGCCGCCGACCGGCCAGCTGGCGCTCTCCGCGCCGCTGCACGTGCTGCTCACCGGCCGGCCGGGCGAGGCCGACCGAAGGCTCGTCGTCAAGGACGCGCCGAGCTTCGGCCTGGTCGGCAAGGAGGTGCGGCTCGTCGTGCGCGTCGAGGATCTGCCGGCGGCGGCGCCCGACGCCGAGGCGCGGCTCACCATGCGCAAGGATGGCGGGCCGCCGACGACGCGGCTGGTGCCGGTCGGCGAGGACGTGCCGCTCGACGTCACCATCGACCATGGCGGGCCCAACGTCTTCGAGCTCCAGGTCGGGTCCGGGCCGCACGAGCTCACCCTCGACAACAACCGCGCGGCCTTCGTCGTCAACGGCGTGCGCGACCGGCTCAAGGTGCTGCTGGTGAGCGGCGAGCCGCATCAGGGCGAGCGCACCTGGCGCAACATCCTGAAGTCGGACCCGTCGGTCGACCTCATCCATTTCACCATCCTGCGCCCGCCGGAGAAGCAGGACGGCACGCCGATCCGCGAGCTGTCGCTGATCGCCTTCCCGATCCGCGAGCTGTTCGACGTCAAGATCAACGAGTTCGACCTCATCATCTTCGACCGCTACCGGCGCCGCAGCATCCTGCCGCCGGTCTATCTCGAGAACATCGCGCGCTACGTGCGCAAGGGCGGCGCGCTGCTCGAAGCGGCGGGGCCGACCTTCGGCACGCCGCTGAGCCTCTACCGCACGCCGCTCGGCGCGGTGCTGCCGGCGGAGCCGACCGGCAACGTCTACGAGCAGGGCTTCCTGCCGCGCGTCACCGCCCTGGGCGAGCGCGATCCCGTCACCGCCGGCCTCCCCGGCGACGGCGGCGACGGCACCGCGCCCAAATGGGGCCGCTGGTTCCGCTATGTCGAGGCCGTGCCGCATCGCGGCGACACGGTGATGAGCGGCTATGACGGCAAGCCGCTGCTGGTGCTCGACCGCGAGGGCGACGGGCGCGTGGCGCAGCTGCTCTCCGACGAGATGTGGCTGTGGACGCGCGGCTTCGAAGGCGGCGGTCCGCAGGCGGAGCTGCTGCGCCGCGTCGTCTACTGGCTGATGAAGGAGCCCGACCTCGAGGAGAACGATCTGCGCGCCACGGTCGAGGGCAACCGCCTCGTGGTGACGCGGCAGTCGCTCGAGCCGGACGACAGCCCGGTCCACGTCACCGGGCCCGGCGGGACGCTCGAGATCCTGAAGCTCGCGCCGACCCATGGCGGGCAGAGCAGCGGCAGCCTGCCGATCACCGAGAGCGGGCTCTACCGCGTCACCGACGGCAAGCGCACCGCGCTCGCCGCCGCCGGCGCGCTCAACCCGATCGAGCTCGCCGATGTCCGCACCACCGACGCGAAGCTGAAGCCGGCGGTCGAGGCGACCGGCGGCGGCATCTTCTGGATCGGGCCGGGGCCGCTGCCCGATCTGCGCCGCGTCGATCCCGACCGCAGCAGCGCCGGCCGCAACTGGATGGGCTTCCGCGCCAACGGCGACTATATCGTCACCGGCATCCAGGAGATTCCGCTGCTGCCGGGCTTCCTCGCCCTGCTGCTGGCGCTGGGCGCCTTCATCGCCGCCTGGCGGCGGGAGGGGCGGTAGCGCCGCGGCGGCGCTAGCGCGGCGTGGGGCATTTCCGCTAACGTCGCCGCGCCCGCGGAGGAGGCGGCAGGCGTGCCGAGGCAGATTCTGGCCCCGATCCATCCCGACGGCTGGCGCTTCATCGCCATCGCCGTGCTGCTGACGGCGCTGCTGTTCTGGCTGGCGGCGCCGCTCGGCTGGCTCGGCGTGATCGGCACGCTGTGGTGCGCCTATTTCTTCCGCGATCCCTGGCGGGTGACGCCGCTGCGCGACGGGCTGGTGATCGCGCCGGCGGACGGGCGCGTCGTCTCCCTGGGGCCGGCCGCGCCGCCCGCCGAGCTCGGCCTGGGCGACGCGCCGATGCAGCGCATCGGCATCTTCCTCAACGTGCTCGACGTGCATGTCAACCGCATGCCGATGGGCGGCCGCGTCGTCAAGCGCGCCTACCATGCGGGCAAGTTCCTCAACGCCAGCCTCGACAAGGCGAGCGCGGAGAACGAGCGCATGGCGATCCGGCTCGAGACGCGCGAGGGCGCCGACATCGCCGTGGTGCAGATCGCCGGGCTCGTCGCGCGCCGCATCGTCTGCAGCGTCGAGGAAGGCCAGGAGGTCGTCGCCGGCCAGCGCTTCGGCCTCATCCGCTTCGGCAGCCGCACCGACGTCTACCTGCCTGCGGGCTGGGCGGCGCTGGCGCTGGTCGGGCAGCGCGTCGTCGGCGGCGAGACCGTCATCGCCGACGCGCGGGCGCAGGAGCCGCCGCGGCGCGGGGTGACGCACTGATGCGCCGCCGCCCGATCCGCGTCCGGCCGATCACCAGCCTGTCGCTCAACCGGATGATCCCCAACATCCTGACCTTGCTGGCGCTCTGCGCCGGCATGACGGCGATCCGCCTGGCGCTCACCGGCAGGTATCAATCCGCCGCCGCCGCCATCATCATCGCCGGCGTCCTCGACGGCATCGACGGCCGCATCGCGCGGCTGCTCAAGGGCACCTCGCCCTTCGGCGCCCAGCTCGATTCGCTCTCCGATTTCGTCAGCTTCGGCGTCGCGCCGGCGGTGCTGCTCTATGTCTGGACCATGGTCCAGCTCGCCGCCCTGGGCTGGGCCCTGGTGCTGCTCTTCGGCGTCTGCTGCGCGCTCAGGCTCGCCCGCTTCAACACCCAGCTCGGCACCGAGCTGCCGCCTTACGCCTACAATTTCTTCACCGGCGTCCCCGCCCCCGCCGCCGCCGGCCTGGTGATGATCCCGATGTTCTTCGATTTCGAGTTCGGCTGGAGCGTCTTCCGCACCCCCTACCTCAACGGCGTCGTGCTGGCCGGCGTCGCCGCGCTCATGGTGAGCCGCGTGCCGACCTACTCCTTCAAGCGCTTCCGCGTGCCCCACGAATGGGTGCTGCCGATGCTGCTCGGGATCGGCGCGCTCGCCGCCTTCCTCACCACCGAGCCCTGGGGCACGCTGCTCGTCATCGGCGCGCTCTATCTCGGCTCGATCCCGCTCAGCATCCGCTCCTACCGCAAGCTGCGCGAGGCGGCAGAGGAGCTGCGCGCCGGCATGCTGCGCGAGGGGACGGAAACCCTCTCGGGATCGAGAAGCGCGCCTTAGCGCGGGCTCAGCGCGCGCCCACCGCCGCGGCGGGCTCGGCCGCGGCCTCGCCGGCGGCCGG
>JASHTP010000053.1 GCA_030040495.1 Alphaproteobacteria bacterium | reverse complement strand
GCCGGAAGGCAAGCGGCGCAAGACCATCACCGCCAAGGAGGTCGAGGCGGTGATCGCCACCATGGCGCGCATCCCGCCCAAGAGCGTGTCGCGCGACGACAAGGAGGTGCTGAAGAACCTCGACCGCGACCTCAAGACCATGGTCTTCGGCCAGGACCGCGCGATCGAGGCGCTGGTGGCGGCGATCAAGCTCGCGCGCGCCGGCTTGCGCGATCCCGAGAAGCCGATCGGCAGCTACCTCTTCTCCGGCCCGACCGGCGTCGGCAAGACCGAGGTGGCGCGCCAGCTCGCGCGCACGCTCGGCATCGAGCTCACCCGCTTCGACATGTCGGAATACATGGAGCGGCATACCGTGTCGTGCCTCATCGGCGCGCCGCCGGGCTATGTCGGCTTCGACCAGGGCGGGCTGCTCACCGACGCGGTCGACCAGCATCCGCACTCGGTGCTGCTGCTCGACGAGATCGAGAAGGCGCATCCCGATCTCTTCAACATCCTGCTGCAGGTGATGGATTACGGGAAGCTCACCGACCACAACGGCAAGACGGTCGATTTCCGCAACGTCATCCTGATCATGACGACGAACGCCGGTGCCGCCGAGATGGCAAAGCCCGCCATCGGCTTCGGCGGCGAGGTGCGCACCGGCGACGACGAGGAGGCGATCAACCGTCTGTTCACGCCGGAGTTCCGCAACCGGCTTGACGCCATCATCTCCTTCTCGGCGCTGTCGGCCGAGACCATAGGCCGCGTCGTCGACAAGTTCATCCTGCAGCTCGAGGAGCAGCTCGCCGACCGCAACGTCACCATCGAGCTGGACGAGGGTGCCCGCCAGTGGCTGTCGCAGAAGGGCTACGACAAGCTCTTCGGCGCCCGGCCGCTCGCCCGCATCATCCAGGAGCACATCAAGAAGCCGCTGGCCGAGGAGCTGCTGTTCGGCAAGCTTACCAAGGGCGGCGTGGTGCGCGTCACCCGCGACGGCGACAAGCTCGGCTTCTCCTTCACCGAAGCGCCGCCGCGCGCCCCGGCGCCCAAGGAGCTGGAGCCGGTCGAGACCTGAGTCCAGCGACGCCAAGACTGGAACGAAGAAGGCCGCGCGAGCGGCCTTCTTCTCGCGGGCGTCGCGGACGCGGACGCTTCAGGCCGGCACCGTTCCCGCGACGATGATGCGGTGCATCAGGCGCCGCGCGGCTTTTGGATAGTCCGCGTTGGCCTTGTGCATGGTGCAGCGATTGTCCCAGATCAGGATGTCGCCCCGCCGCCATTTGTGGCGGTATTGGTACTTCTGCTGCGTCGCGTGCCGGATGAGCGCGTCGAGCAGCGCATCGCTCGCCCCGCGCTCGGCGCCGGCGACCGCCTCCATGCGGTTGGGGTTCATATAGAGCGCCTTGCGCCCGGTCTCGGGATGGGTGCGCACCAGCGGATGGACGACGTCCGGCACTTCCTTCGCCTCTTCCGGTCTGAGCGCGGCGACGCGCGTGCCCTTGCGGCTCGAATCGTATTTGTGGACGACGCGCAGCGGCGCGAGGCGCCGTTGCGTCTCCGCCGGCAGATCGTCATAGACCGCATACATGTTGACGAACTGGGTATCGCCGCCCGAGGCTGGCACCTCGACGCCGTAGAGCATGGTGAGCGAGCAGGGGATCGCCTTGTAGCTGTCGTCGCTGTGCCAATGGGCGCCGACCACGAGCCTTTTGCCGTCGCCGGCATCGTCTCGGTCCTCGCTGGAGAGGATCATGATCTCCGGCACCTCGGGGTGGCGCGAGGCTTGGCGCACCTGGGTGATCGGCTCGCCGAAGCCGCGCATGGCGGCAAGATAGGACTGCGGCGTGAGCGACTGGCCGCGGATGCAGAGGACGAGGCCGTCGAGCAGCGCGCGGCGCAGCGCGGCCTGCGTTTCGCCGTCGAGCGCGCGGTTGAGGTCGATGCCGTCGGCGGCGACGCCGAGGGCGGCGCCCAGCTGGGTCAAGGTCAGGGCCGCCATGGCGTTCCTCCCTTTCGTTAATCCGCCTCGCGCTTGAACGGCGACAGCGTCTCTTCGAGCTGCTCCATTTCGCTTTCGAGCGCGCGGCGCTCGCGCGCGAGGAAGTCGGCGACCGCCCGAGCGAAGCCGGGATCGCGGATCCAGTGGGCGCTGTAGACCGGTGTCGGCAGGTAGCCGCGCTGGATCTTGTGTTGGCCCTGCGCCCCGGCCTCGACGCACCGGAGCCCGCGCGCGATGGCGAAGTCGATGGCGCGGTAATAGCACGCCTCGAAATGCAGGAAAGGGAAATCGCCAAGGCAGCCCCAGTTGCGGCCATAGAGCGTGTCGCGACCAAGGAGGTTGAGCGCGCCGGCGACGTAGCGCGCCCCCTTGCGCGCCATGATCAGTACCACCTGCTCTGCCATGCGCTCGCCCAGCAGGTCGAAGAAGCGGCGGGTGAGATAGGCCTCGCCCCATTTGCGGTCGGAGGTGGAGCGATAAAAACGGTAGAACGCGTCCCAATGCTCGCTCGTGATTGCGCCGCCGGTGAGCGTCTCGATCTCGATGCCGCCCTGGAGCGCGTCGCGCCGCTCGCGCCGGATCTGCTTGCGCTTGCGCGAGTTGAGCGCCTCGAGGAAGTCATCGAAGCTGGCGTAGCCTTCGTTCTGCCAGTGGAACTGCTGGCCGATGCGTTGCAAGAATCCCGCATCGCCGAGACGCTCCCATTCCGCCGGCGTCGGAAAGGTGACGTGCAGCGACGACACCTTGTGCCGCCGCGCCAGCTCCACCATGGCGGCAACG
>JASHTP010000052.1 GCA_030040495.1 Alphaproteobacteria bacterium | reverse complement strand
CCCGATCGCTGCGTCCCTCGACAGGCTCAAGATGAGGTAGAACGAGAATGGCATCTGGAAGATGCCCAAAAGAAACCTCCTCATCCTGAGCCTGTCGAAGGCCGCACAATACTCATGCAGCGCCCTGCGATCGCGCCTCCCTCTTCATCTCCTGACGGCGGAGCGCGCGGCCGGGGCGGGTGCCGGTCGCGGCGCCGTCGCGCCACACCGCTTGGCCGTTGACCAGCACGAGGGGAATGCCGGCGGCGGGCCGCGTCGGCTCGGCGAAGCTGGCGCGGTCGATGATCGCCGCGGGATCGAACACCGTGACATCGGCATAGGCGCCCGGCCTGAGCCGGCCGCGGCCGGCAAGGCCGAAGCGCTCGGCCGGCAAGCCGGTCATGCGCCTGACCGCCTCTTCGAGCGGGAAGAGCTTCTCCTCGCGGCAGTAATGGCCGAGCACGCGGGGAAAAGTTCCCCACAGGCGGGGATGCGGATGGCGGTCGTGCGGCAGCCCGTCGGAGCCGATCATGGTGTGCTCGAAGGCGAGCACGCGGCGCACGTCGGCCTCGCTCATCATGAAATAGATGGCGCCCGCCGGCTGCAGCCGCTCCGCCGCCGCTTCCGCGCTCACGCCCCAGTCGCGCGCGACGGCGGCGAGCTCGCGCCCGCTCGCCTCGGGATGGGGCTTCGACCAGGTGACCAGGATCTTGATCGCGCGCGGGATGTTCTCGGCGCGCAGCACCGTCGAGGAGGCGACGTAGGGATAGGCGTCGAGCCCGATCGGCTGCTGCGCCATCGCCGCCTTGATCTTCGGCAGCGTCTCCGCGGTGCGGCCGAAATTCTCGGCGCCGAGCACCTTGTGATGCGAGATCACCACCGGCACCGAAGCCTCGCGCCCGACGGCGAAACTCTCGTCGAGGCTTTCCAGCACGTGGTCGCCTTCGTCGCGCATGTGCGTGGTGTAGAGCGCGCCGGCCTTGTGCAGCTCGCGCGCCAGCTCGACCAGCTCGGCCTTGGGCGCGGCGTTCGCCGGCGCATACCAGAGGCCGCTGGAAAGGCCGATGGCGCCGGCTTCGAGAGCGTCGGCGAGGCGCTCGCGCATCGCCTCGGTCTCGCGCTCGCTCGCCGGCCGGTCGAGCCGGTCCATGGCCCCGGCGCGCAGGGTCGAATGGCCGACCAGCGCGGCGGCGTTGACGGCGGCCGGCGCGGCGTCGAGCGCCGCGAGATAGTCGGCGAAGCGGCGATAGCGATACTCCGCGCTGCCGATGAGGTCGAGCGGCGGCGGCAGCGGTCCCGCCGGCACCATCGGCGCCAGGCTGATGCCGCAATTGCCGACGATGACGGTGGTGACGCCCTGGCTCGCCTTGGGCGCCATCTCCGGCTGCGACAGCAGCGCGCGGTCGTCATGGGTGTGGACGTCGATGAAGCCGGGCGCCACGGCGAGCCCGGCGACGTCGATCTCGGCCGCGCCGCTGCCTTGCGCGAGGCGGCCGATGGCGGCGATGCGGTCGCCGTCGATGGCGAGATCGGCGGTGACACCTGCGGCGCCGCCGCCGTCGAACACGGTGCCGCCGCGCAGCACCAGATCGTAGCGCGCCATGGCTCAGCCCTTGGCCGCGATCGCTTCGACCTCGACCAGCAGGCCCGGCCGCGCCAGCGCGCTGATGACGAGCAAGGTCGAGGCCGGGCGCGCCTCGCCGAGCTGCTGGGCGCGGACCCGGCCATAGGCCGGCACGTCTTCGGCGCGGGTGAGGAAATGCGTGCATTTCACCAGATTCTCGACGCCCATGCCGGCGGCGGCGAGGATCGCCTTGATGTTCTTCCAGCACTGCACCGCCTGGCCCTCGAAGTCGGCGGGCACGCTGCCGTCGGGGGCGACGCCGACCTGTCCCGCGAGGTGCAGCACGCGGGCGCCGGCGGGAATCTCGACGCCGTGGCTGTAGGGGCCCGACGGCGCGGCGACGGTGGCGGGGGAATAGGTCTTCATCGGCGGTTCTCCTCCGGCTTTGGACTGAGCGATCAGCGCGTGCCGAGCGGGGCGCGGCGCAGGATATCGAAATCGCAGCCGAAATCGGCCTGCAGGATCTGTTCGCGATAGAGTCTCGCATAGCCGCGCGCCGGCGGCGAGGGCAGCGGCGCCTCGCGCCGCGCCAGCTCGGCGGGATCGACGAGGACGTCGAGCCGGCGCTCCGCCACCGAAAGCCGGATGCGGTCGCCGCTGCGCAGCCTCGCCAGCGGCCCGCCGCTCGCCGCGTCCGGCGTCACATGCAGCACCACCGTGCCGTAGGCGGTGCCGCTCATGCGCGCGTCGGAGATGCGCACCATGTCCTTGACGCCGGCGCGCGCCAGCTTCGCCGGGATCGGCAGGTAGCCGGCTTCCGGCATGGCCGAGGCGCTGCTCGGGCCGGCATTCTGCAGCACCAGGAAATCCTCGGGCGCGACGTCGAGCGCGGGATCGTCGATGCGCGCCGCCAGATCCTCGAGCGAGGCGAAGACGACGGCGCGGCCCTCGCGCTCGAAGAGGCGGGCGTCGGCGGCCGAGCGCTTCAGGATGGCGCCGCGCGGCGCGAGCGAGCCGAAGAGCGCCACGAGCCCGCCTTGCGCCTGCAGCGGCGAGGCGAGCGGCCGCACCACCGCGCGGTCGACATAGGCGCCGTCGCTCTGGGCGAGGCGCGCGCCGAGCGTCTCGCCGGTGACGGTGAGGCAGTCGAGATGGAGCAGCGGCATGAGCTCGCGCAGCACCGCGCCGATGCCGCCGGCGGCGAAGAGATCCTCCATATAGTGCGGCCCGGTCGGCTTCAGATCGACCAGCACCGGGGTGGTGTCGCTGAGCTCGTTGAGCCGCTTCAGCGGGATGTCGACGCCGGCCCGGCCGGCGATCGCGGTCAGATGCAGGATGGCGTTGGTCGAGCCGCCGATCGCCAGCAGCACGCGCAGCGCGTTCTCGACCGAGCGGGCGGTGACGATGCGGTCGGGCGCGAGCCGCTGGCGCGCCAGCGCCACCGCCGCCGCGCCGGTCGCCTCGGCGGCGCGCAGCCGGTCGGCATGGACGGCGGGGATCGCCGCCGTCCCCG
>JASHTP010000051.1 GCA_030040495.1 Alphaproteobacteria bacterium | reverse complement strand
CGCGTGCCGAGCCTCAGGGGCCGCATCACCGCGCTCAACGGCGTCCCGGTCGACCAGGTGAAGGTCAAGTCCGAGGCGCGCTGGGCGGTCAGCAGCGACCGCGGCCTCACCTACGCCGCGACGCCGCCCATGGGCTCGCGCATCGTTGCCGGGCGCTGGTGGCCGGCCGATTATCGCGGGCCCACGCTGGTCTCGATGGATGCGGAGATCGCACGCGGCATGGGCCTCGGCCTCGGCGACACCATCACCGTCGACGTGCTCGGCCGCGAGGTCACCGCCACGATCGCCAGCCTGCGCGAGATCGACTGGACCTCGCTCGGCATCAACTTCGTCCTGGTGTTCTCGCCCGGCATCCTCGACGGCGCGCCGCAGATGGACATCGCCACCGCGCGCACGCCACCGGGCGAGGAGGCTGCGCTCGAGCGCGCCGTCACCGACCGCTTCCCCAACGTCACGGCGATCTCGGTGCAGGATGCGCTGCAGGCGGTGAGCGGCATCGTCGCCGCCATCGCCGTGGGATTGCGCGCCATCGCCGCCGTGACCCTCGCCGCCGGCACCCTGGTGCTGGCCGGCGCGGTGGCGGCCGGCCACCGCCGCCGCGTCTACGAGGCGGTGGTGCTGAAGGTGCTGGGCGCGACGCGGCGCGACGTGACCCGCATCTTCCTCATCGAATACGGGCTCGTCGGCCTCGCCACCGCGGCGATCGCCGCCGCGCTCGGCACGCTCGCCGCCTGGCTCGTGCTCACCCGGGTCATGCACCAGGACTGGGACTTCCTGCCGGAAGCGGTGGCGGCAACCGCGCTGCTGGCGACGTTGTTAACGCTCGCGGCGGGCTATGTCGGCACCTGGCGCGCGCTCGGCGCCAAGCCGGCGCCCTATCTGCGCAACGAATAGGGGCGGTCGCGCGCCATCATTGAATTAAGCGTCGGCTATGCCAATATGCCCTGGCAAAGTCACAACCCTGTCGGGGATCGTTCCATGGCGTATGACCCGGGTAACCGCTGGACCGCGCGCGGCGCCGCGGTATCGCAGGCCGAGATCGATGTCGGCCTGCGCGAGTTCATGCTGCGCGTCTACAATTACATGGCCGGCGGCCTGGCGCTCACCGGCGTGGTGGCCTACGTCGCGGCCGCCAGCGGCTTCTACCAGCAGATCGCCGGCAGTTTCCTGTTCTGGATCGTGCTGCTGGCGCCGCTCGGCCTCGTCATGCTGCTGAGCTTCCGCATCCAGAGGATGAGCCTCTCCTCGGCGCAGCTCACCTTCTGGGCCTATGCGGCGCTGATGGGGCTGTCGCTCGCCGGCATCTTCCTGATCTACACCGGCGCCAGCATCGCCCGCGTGTTCTTCATCACCGCCGCCACCTTCGCGGCGATGAGCCTTTACGGCTACACCACGCGCAGCGACCTGTCGCGCTTCGGCTCCTTCCTGTTCATGGGGCTGATCGGCGTCATCATCGCCGCTGTGGTCAACATGTTCATCATGTCCTCGGCGCTGCAATTCGCCATCTCGATCGCCGGCGTCATCGTCTTCGTCGGGCTCACCGCGTGGGACACGCAGGCGATCAAGGAGATGTACTTCGAAGGCGACGGCACGATGGTCGCCGGCAAGAAGGCGATCCTGGGCGCGCTCAAGCTCTATCTCGACTTCATCAACCTGTTCGTGCTGCTGATGCAGCTGATGGGCAATCGCCGCAACTGACGCGCGGCCGCCAGCCTCGTCTCGACCGCCCGCGGGCCCTCCCGCGGGCGGTTTCGTTTGGGCGGGCGCTACGACCTGCCGTAGACCGGGACGACGGCGCCGCGCGTCACCGCGTTCGCGGGCGAGGCGAGGAACAGGATGGTCGCCGCGACCTCCTCCGGCTTCGGCCAGAGCGCATGGTCGGATTTCGGCATCGCCTGGCGGTTGGACGCGGTATCGATGATCGACGGCGCCACCGCGTTCACCAGGATGCCGTCGCCCGCCACCTCCTGCGCCAGCGCCTCGGTCAGCGCGGCGACCGCGGCCTTGCTCGCGGCGTAGGCGGTCATGCCGGCGCCGAGGCGCGGCTCGAGCGCCGGGCGCGACGCGACATTGACGATGCGCCCGCCGCCCGCCTTCCGCATCGCCACCACCGCAGCGCGGCAGCAGAGAAAGGCGCTCACCAGATTCATCTCGAGCTGCGCCACCAGCGCCGCCCGGCCGATCTCGGCGATCCCGCCCATGGCGAAGCCGCCGGCGATGTGGATCGACGCCCAGAGCGGATCGACGCCGGCATAAAGGGCCTCGACCGCCGCCTCTTCGGCGAGGTCGCGCGCCGCCACGAGCCGCACCCGCTCATGGCCACGATGGCGGAACCGCTCGGCTTCCGCCGCGACGATGTAAGGCACGTGACAGGTGGCGCCGCGCTCGAGCAGGGCGCCCACCACCGCGGTGCCGAGCGCGCCGGTGCCGCCGGTGACGATGATCTGGCGATCGCTGAACTCCATGGGCCCGGCTCCGCTGCTGGCTGCCGGCGAGCCTACCGCGGCGGCGATGACGGCGGCAAATCCCGGGCAATTCCGCCGCAGCGGGCGGTCTCTTTCGGGTCAGGGGGACGACGGAAAGGCGGCGCGAGCGCGATCAGAAGTCGGTGCAGCGGCCGTTCTGCTCCCAATCGCCGTAACGGGTCGGCTCCGGCCCTTTCGGGCCGCCGATCTCGCGCGGCGATGGCTTGCCCGCGCCGGGATTTTGCTCTGGCGGCACCGGTTTCCCGGCTTCGGGCTTGGGCTCGCTCTCGGCCATGTCACAGATATGTTGCTCGCCGGGCGCCCTGCCAAGCCTTGACGATGCCGGCTGCGCACGCCAGCTATCCGGAAGCAGGATCTGCGGCAGCCATTGACCATGAGCAACCTTTTCCGCACCGGCGCCCTGCTCGCCGCCATGACCGCGCTCTTCATGGGCGTGGGCTGGCTGATCGGCGGCGGCGGCGGCATGCTGATCGCGCTCGTCGTCGCGGCGGCGACCAATCTCTTCGCCTATTGGAACGCCGACCGCGTGGTGCTCGCCGCCTATGGCGCGCGGCCGATCGCGCGCGCCGAGGCGCCGCAGCTGCACGACGCCGTCGCCGCGCTCGCCCAGCGCGCCGGCATCCCGACGCCGCGGCTCTATCTGATCGACAGCGCCCAGCCCAACGCGTTCGCCACGGGTCGCGACCCCGGGCACGCCGCGGTGGCGGTGACGCGCGGCCTCGTCGCCGCGCTCGATGCGCCGGAGATCGCCGCGGTGATCTCCCACGAGCTGTCGCATGTCGTCCATCGCGACACGCTGACCATGACAGTCACCGCGACCGTCGCCGGCGCCGTCGGCATGCTGGCGAATTTCGCCTTCTTCCTCGGCCCGCGCGAGGACGAGCGCGACGCGCCGCTCGGCATGTTCGGCACACTGCTGGTGGCGATCCTCGCGCCGGTCGCGGCGCTGCTGGTGCAGATGGCGATCTCGCGCACGCGCGAGTACGAGGCCGACCGCCGCGGCGCAGAGATCGGCGGCGATCCGCTGGCGCTGGCCTCGGCGCTGCGCAAGATCGAGCTGCTGGCGCGCCGCACCGCGGTGGCCGGCGCCGAGCTCAATCCCGCCACCGCGCATCTCTTCATCATCAACCCTCTCCGCGGCGCGAGCCTCGCCGGCCTCTTCGCCACGCATCCCGCCACCGAGGAGCGGGCGCGGCGGCTCGAGGCGATGGCGGCGGCGCGCGGCATCGGCGGCGCCGGTCCATGGGGCGCCGAGCCGGGCGGCCCGTGGGGCGTCCGACGCACCGCCTGAGCGGGTAGCGCCGAACGGATCGGCGCCGCCCGGATTTTGTCGAACTTCGGTTTCTTGGGACAGCGAGTCTTTGGCAGATCATTCGGCACCGACCCGGCCCGTTCCCGCCACGGCGCGCAGCGTCGCCGTCGATCTCATCGGCGCCGTGCTGCGCCGCAAGCGGCCGCTCGACGACGCCATCGAGGACAATCCGGAGATCGGCGGCCTGCCGGCCCGCGACCGCGCCTTCGCCCGCCTGCTCGTCGCCACCGTGCTGCGCCGCCTCGGCCAGATCGACGCGCTCATCGCCCACTGCCTCAACACGCCGCTGCCGCCGCGCGCCGCCATGGTGCACGACATGCTGCGGCTCGGCATCGCGCAGCTGCTGTTCCTGCGCACGCCGCCGCACGCCGCCGTCGCCACCACCGTCGATCTCGCCGACCATCGCGGCTTCTTCTCGCACAAGGGCCTGGTCAACGCCGTGCTGCGCCGCTTGAGCCAGGAAGGGCCGGGGCTCGTGGCGCAGCAGGACGCGCCGCGGCTCGACACGCCGGATTGGCTGTGGCGCGCCTGGAGCGCGGCCTATGGC
Organism: Alphaproteobacteria bacterium; assembly: GCA_030040495.1. Taxonomy (GTDB): domain Bacteria; phylum Pseudomonadota; class Alphaproteobacteria; order ATCC43930; family CGMCC-115725; genus DAHUYF01. The sequence goes on along the minus strand of JASHTP010000051.1, from coordinate 288 downwards.
GAGGCGGTCGCGCGCGGCATCGCGCTGGCGCATCTGAAGGAGGCGCCGCTCGACCTCACCGTGCGCGGCGACGCCGAGAAGTGGCGCGTGCTGCTCGACGCGGTGCTGCTGCCGACCGGCACGCTCCGGCGCACCGGCGGCGGCGCGATCGTGAGCCTGCCTGGCTACGGCGAGGGCGCGTGGTGGGTGCAGGACGCCGCGGCGGCGATCCCGGCGACGCTCTTCGGCGACATCGCCGGGCGGCGCGTCGTCGATCTCTGCGCCGCGCCCGGCGGCAAGACGGCGCAG
>JASHTP010000050.1 GCA_030040495.1 Alphaproteobacteria bacterium | reverse complement strand
CGTCAGCACCTCGATCGTCGTCGCCGGCGCGAGCGCGCGGATCGCCGCGATGGTGTCGACGAAATGCTGCGCCCCGCCATCCTCGAGATCGTCGCGGTCGACGGAGGTGACGACGATGTGGCTCAGGCCCAGCCGCGCCGCCGCCTCGGCGACGTGCTGCGGCTCGTGCGGATCGAGCCGGTCGGGCTTGCCGGTGGCGACGTTGCAGAAGGTGCAGGCGCGGGTGCAGACGCTGCCGAGGATCATCACGGTGGCGTGCTTCTGCTTCCAGCACTCGCCGATGTTGGGGCAGGCCGCCTCTTCGCAGACGGTGTTGAGGCGGAGCTCGCGCATCAGCCGGCGCGTCTCGTGATATTCCGGCGAGGTCGGCGCCTTGACGCGGATCCAGGCGGGCTTGCGCGCGACCGGGTTGTCGGGCTTGTGCGCCTTTTCGGGGTGGCGGAGTTCCGGCTCGCTCATCGGCGCCTGCGGCTCAGTCCGGGCTAGATGTGGAGGGCTCGGCCATAGGCGTCAAGCACGCTCTCATGCATCATCTCGGAGAGCGTCGGATGCGGGAAGATGGTGCGCATCAGCTCCTGCTCGGTGGTCTCCAGCGTCTTGGCGATGGTGTAGCCCTGGATGAGCTCGGTCACCTCGGCGCCGATCATGTGCGCGCCCAGCAGCTCGCCGGTCTTGGCGTCGAACACCGTCTTCACCAGCCCTTCCGGCTCGCCCAGCGCGATCGCCTTGCCGTTGCCGATGAAGGGAAAGCGGCCGACGCGCACCTCGCGGCCCGCCTCCTTCGCCTTGCGCTCGGAGAGGCCCACGCTCGCCACCTGCGGCCGGCAATAGGTGCAGCCGGGGATGTTGCCGGTGTCGAGCGGGTGCACGGTGTTGAGGCCGGCGATGCGCTCGACGCAGATGACGCCCTCATGCATCGCCTTGTGCGCGAGCCAGGGCGGGCCCACCACGTCGCCGATGGCGTAGATGCCGGGCTCGTCGGTGGCGAGCCACTCGTTCACCAGGATGTGGCCCTTCTCGGCGCGCACCCGCGTCTTCTCGAGGCCGATGGTCTCGACATTGCCGGTGATGCCGATGGCGAGCACGACGCGCTCGGCGGTGACCTGCGCGGTCTTGTCGCCGGAGGCCAGCGTCGCGGTCACGGCGTCGGCGCTCTTCTTCAGCTCCTTCACCGCGGTCGAGGTGTGGATCTTCATCCCCTGCTTCTCGAACGCCTTCCTCGCGAAGGCGGAGATCTCCTCGTCCTCGGCCGGCAGCACGCGGTCGAGCACCTCGACCACCGTCACCTCGGCGCCCATGTCGCGATAGAAGCTGGCGAATTCGATGCCGATCGCGCCGGAGCCGACGACCAGCACCGATTTCGGCATCGACGGCGGCACCATCGCCTCCTTGTAGGTCCAGACCAGCTTGCCGTCGGGCTCGAGCCCCGGCAGCGTGCGCGCGCGGGCGCCGGTGGCGAGGATGATGTGCTTGGCCGCGAACTCGCCCACCGCCTTGCCGTCCTTCTTCACCCCGAGCCTGCCCTTGCCGAGCAGCGCGCCCTCGCCGTCGATGACGGTGATCTTGTGCTTCTTCATCAGGAAGCCGACGCCGCTGGAGAGCTGCTTCGCCACCTTGCGCGAGCGCTCGACGATCTTCTTGGTGTCGTAGCTCACCTCCTTGGCGGCGAAGCCATAGGCGTCGAGATGGTGCAGGAGGTGGTTGATCTCGGAGCTGCGGAGCAGCGCCTTGGTCGGGATGCAGCCCCAGTTGAGGCAGATGCCGCCGAGATGCTCGCGCTCGACCACTGCGGTCCTCATGCCGAGCTGCGCCGCGCGGATCGCCGCGACATAGCCGCCCGGCCCGCCGCCGAGGATGAGGGTGTCGAAGGACGTGTCGGCCAAGGCGGTCTCCTAGAGCGCCAGCATGCCGGGCGCTTCGATGATCTTCTTGAAGGCCTGGATCCATTCGGCGCCGACGGCGCCGTCGACGACGCGGTGGTCGCAGGCGAGCGTGCAGCTCATCACCGTGGCCACCGCCAGCGCGCCGTTCTTCGCCACCGGCCGCTCTTCGCCGACGCCGACGGCGAGGATGGCGGCGTGCGGCGGGTTGATCACCGCGGTGAAGTCCTTGATGCCGAACATGCCGAGATTGGAGATCGAGAAGGTGCCGCCCTGGAACTCTTGGAGCTTGAGCTTGCCGGCGCGCGCGCGCGTGCCGAGGTCGCGCATCTCCGCCGAGATCTGCTGCAGGCCCTTGCGCTCGGCGGCCTTGATGATCGGCGTGATCAGCCCCTCCTCGATCGCCACCGCGACGGCGATGTCGGCGGTCTCCCAGCGCAGGATCGCGTCCTCGCTCCAGGAGGCGTTGACCGCCGGCACCTTCTTCAAGGTGAGCGCGGCCGCCTTGATGACGAAGTCGTTGACCGAGAGCTTGAGCCCCGCCGCCTCGTTGATCTCCTTGCGCATGCGCAGCAGCGCGTCGATCTCGCAATCGACGGTGAGATAGTAGTGCGGGATGGTGAGCTTCGATTCCACCATGCGCCGGGCGATGACGCGCCGCATGCTGGTGATCGGCAGCTCCTGGAAGGCGGGATTGCCGGCGAGCGCCACCACCTGGTCGCGGCCGTAGCTCGGCACCGCGGGCGGCGCGCCCGGCGCCGCAGGCGCGCTCGGCGCCCGCAAGGCGAGAGTGCGCGGCGCGGCCGGCGTTTTGGCCAGCGCCGCGTCGATGTCGTGCTTGACGATGCGGCCGTGAGGGCCCGAACCGGTGACGCGCGCGAGATCG
>JASHTP010000049.1 GCA_030040495.1 Alphaproteobacteria bacterium | reverse complement strand
TGAGGCGCGGCGCGGAAAGTGCGGTAGGGTCGAGGATGGTCGGCATCGGCGACGGCTGTAGGCCTCGCGAAAGGGTCAGCATCGCCCGAAAGGGTTAACACACTTGGGCAGCCGCGTCGACCGCTTCGCGCGATGGGCTGTCGCACCGGCCGCCGGCTGGCGCAGTTGCCGATCGGGCGAGTCGGTTTCACGGGGAACGTCGTCGGGGATACCGGTACCCCATTGGGACGCGAATTTCGCCCGGAGGGCGACCTTCCCGCCGCCGGCGACGCGCGCCGCGCCGGCTTCCGTTGCTTCACGATGTCAAAGAGCCCGGTGGAAGAGGATAGCACGAGACCCCTCAGCGCGCGCGGCTGCAGCGGCTCCCGACTAGGCAGCTTCGCCTCCCTGCCGCCCTCCCCGCGAAAGAGCGTCTGAGGAAATTGCGGGAGGTTAAGTGACCAACTGCAAATCCACCCTGCGTCCTTCGACAAGCTCAGGATGAGGTAACTTCTTGGTGGCACAAAGAAAATTTGCCTCATCCTGAGCACGAGCAAGGCGAACCGGAAGGCGAACCACTAGAGACGCGATCCCATCCGATCGCAACCCGCTCTAGCGGCGGCCGCGGCGACCGGCGGCCCCGTCGAGCCCCCGGCGCGCCGCCGCCAGCGTCTGCGGCGTGCCGATGTCGATGAAGCCGCCTGTCGCCCGAAAGGCATGAATCGAGCCCGGCGGACAGCGCTCGAGCAGGTCGCGCTCCAGCGAGCCGCGCCCGAGCGCGGCGATCGCTGCGAGCGTTGCTCGGTCGAGGAGATAGACCCCGGCGCTGGTCCAGCCCGGCGCGGCATCGCCGGGAGCTTTCTCGCGAAAGCGCGCGACGCGCCCGGCGGCATCGATCTCGACCCGGCCGTAGCGGTCGCCCGGCATCAGCGCGCAGACGATGGCGATGCCGCCGCCGCCGGCGCGATAGGCGCGGAGAAAGGCGGCGAGATCGAGCTCGATCAGCGTGTCGCCGTTGAGGACGAGAACGGGGTCGCTGGTGAGCAGCGCCCGCGCATGGGCGATCGCGCCGGCGGTGCCGAGCGGCTCGGCCTCGACGCTGCAGCTTATCTCGAGATCGCGGCGCGGGTGCCGCCGGAGATGCGCCTCGACCGCTGCCGCGCCGTGGCCGAGGCAGAGCACGACGCGACGGATGCCCTGGGCGGCAAGCCGATCCAGCAGATGATCGAGGAACACCCGATCGCCCACCGGCGCCAGCACCTTGGGGACGTCGCCGAGCACCCCGGCGACGCGCGTCCCCAAGCCGCCGGCGAGGATCGCGGCGTCGATGGCGGAAATGTCCGTCGCGGGATCGGCGGGCACGGTGCGGCAGTGCAGCAGAAATCGCCAGGTCCGGCAAGCGGCCGCAGGCCGAAGGCGCTGCGGCCCGACATCGGCCGCGGACGAACGCTGCGTGACGCCGGTTTCATCCGGGCGACATCCGCGCGCAATGCGGCGGCGCCACATCGGAAGCGGCGGATGGAGAGGAATGAAGATGCGCCTCGCCGCAGCGTTGCTCGCCCTCGCCCTGACCTCGGCGCGCGCCTTGGCCCATGCCGGCGGCGCCCTCGGCCCGGTCGGGCCCTGCCGGCAAAGCGCCCGGTGCGCGTCCGATGTCGAGCCGCCCTACTCCCGGGCGCAGCTCCTGCAGACCATCCGGGATCGCGGCTATTTCGAGGTGCGCGATCTGCGGCGCAGCGCCGGCGGAACCTGGCAATGCACGGCGATGGCCGGCGTCGGCGACCATGTCCGGCTCGAAATCGGCGAGCACGGCACCATTCTCGGCAAGGAGCCGCTGCCGCGGCGGCCATGGCGCGCCGGCCGGTGATGCCGGTCTGCGGCTTCGGCCATGGAGCAGCCTAGGCTCGGACACGCTTGGCGACGAGCGTCGCCAGCCGAGCGGCCGACGGTACGATCGACTGCCGCGGAAACCCGCTAAACCCCAGCATGAGACCCGCGCGGGGGCGGGCCGCGCGATAGAAGCGGCTGATCGCGCGCACGACGATACCGGCGCGTCGGGCACTGGCCTCGACAGCGATGTCGGACGACCCGTCGCTGAGATAGGCGACGAGGTGCATGCCCTGATCGGGCACCACGACGTCGAGCCGATCCGCTGCGCGCCGCATCAGCGTCTCCGCCAGCGCGTCGCGCTGGTCGCGATATAGCTGGCGCATGCGGCGAATGTGCGCGGCGAAATGGCCTTGTTGCATGAATTCGGAAACGACCGCCTGCGGCAGCGTCGCAGGTTGGCGATCGATGAGATAGCGCGCGCCCACGAAAGCCTGCAGCAACGCGCGCGGCACCACGGCGTAGCCGATGCGCAGACCCGGAAATAGCGCCTTGTTGAGCGTGCCGACGTAAATCACCTGCTCGGTGTCGTCGAGGCCCTGCAGCGATGCGAGCGGCGGCCCCGAATAGCGGAACTCGCTGGTATAGTCGTCCTCGACAATGAACGCGCCGCTCCGCCGCGCCCACGCCAACAGCTCCAGGCGCCGCGCCATGGACAGCGCAACGCCGGTCGGAAACTGGTGCGACGGCGTGACGAACGCGACGCGCGCCCGAGGCGCCATGCGCATGCCGGCGTCGACGACCAGGCCTTGGGCATCGACGGGAATGGGATGCGGCCGCGCCTTGGCGAGCAGCAGCTGCGCGTGGGTCAGCGGATAACCGGGATCCTCGACCCACACCTCGTCGCCGGGCGCGAGCAGCACGCGGATCGCGATGTCGATTGCCTGCTGGGTGCCGGCGGTGATGACGATCTGCTCGGGGTCGCAGCGCACCGCGCGCGCCGCTCGCAGATAGTCGCAGATGTTCTCGCGCAGCTCGGCCAGGCCGGCGGGATCGGCGTAGCCGAGGTCATTCGCGCCGAGCCGGCGCACGGCGCGATGGGTCAGGCTGCGCCACGTCTCGGCGGTGCGCGCATCGATCAGCGTGCGGCCGGTGTTGAACGGGCGGGCGTCGCTCTGCGCCGCCGATCGCTCGAAGTCGGAAAAGGCCTGCGCCGATGTCGGCACGGCAGGCTTGGTCGCGGGCGGGGCGCCGCGCCGTCGCGATGCAAGTCCGGCCAGATCGCCCGCGATGAAGGTGCCCGAGCCGCGGCGGCTCTCGACATAGCCTTCGGCGAGCAGGTGCCCATACGCCGAAACCACGGACGCGCGCGCCACGCCGAGCCTCGACGCCATGGCCCGCGACGACGGCATGCGCGCGCCCGGACGGAGCGCGCCGGACAGCACGGCGGAGCGCACCTGCATGTAGATCTGCCGCGTGAGCGGCGTGCGGCTCGCCCGGTCGAGCTGCCAAGCGTAGAGATCGGCCCATCCGTGCGATGTCATCGGCAAAGTCGGCTGCAGGTGGTCTGCTACAATGAGCGAAAGTGGACCATCTCGCCGATCCAGTAAAGAGCTAGGCTTCCGCTCGTTCCGCGCCGGTCGCGGGTTTTTGCGGAGATCGAGCCGATGACGCCGTCGGAACTGCTGGACCTGGCCTGGAGCTACCCGTTGTTCGAAGCCCTCTATGGCCGGCGCTCGCGGCGGTTCGGTCTCGGCTTCGAGATGCCCGCGGGGCCCTTCCGCTACAAGTCCGCGCACACGCCGGTCCCGCTGAGCGAGATCGAGGAAGCGCTGCTGGTCGGCGCGGGCGCCGGATTCTCCGGACTGGCGCTCTGGGATCTGCCGACGCCGGCGCCTTACCGTCGCCGCAGCGGCCGCACATTCCCGACGACGCGGCCCGGCGGCCAAACGGCGCTTTTCTTCACCAACGACGAAGGGCTCCATGTCCTCGATGACAAGGTCGCGGCGAGCAAGCTGCGCGAGATCGAGACCCCGGACGAGCGCACCAGGCTCCTCGAAGCCTACCGCGCGCAGCGTCGGGAGCTGCGCCGGGGCCGGCTCGACATTCCGCGCCGCATACTGCCGATGAGCGGGCACGACCTCTGGGATTCGAACCGGCCGGGCTCGACGCTGTTCCTGCCGGTATGCGATGTGAGCGCGTCGCTGATCTCATTGATCGCGCAGTTCGTCGATCCCGCGCTGCGCCGCTACGCGCCTGCGGGCGGCGGCATGAACATCGTCGATGACCGCTACGGCAATCGGCCGGCGGGCACGGAGCGCTGGCTGAAGGACGGCTTCCTCGATGCCGAACGGATGCTGCCGCTATCGATCGTCGAGCGGCAGGCCTGCTACTACGTCTTCAGCGAGCCGGCGGCAATCTGCCAGAACATGTTCCTGGCGACCGAGGCTCTGGGGCTGGGCGGATGGAAGCATTGCGGATTTCTCTCGCTCGAAATTCTCGAGCGCATGGGCTTCCGCATCGTCGCGGCGAATGGCGGAGCGGCATTCGGCAATCCGGTCGGGCTCGACGGCGTGTTCGAGGCAAGCTGTCCGCCCTATCACCCGACCATGGATGCGGCCGTCGATGCCGTGCTTGCGCCGCCGTCACGCGGCAGCAAGGAAGCGGGGCCCGTGCCGCACCGCATGCCGGAGGCGGAGCATCGCGCCGGCACGATCCGGATCAGCGCGGAAGGGCTCGCCTGCACCAAGGCGATCTGCAATTACATCCACGACACTTACGGCCGCTTTCCCGGCGGCACCGACGCGATGCATCTGATGTGGGCGATGCAGGCTCATCACATCGACACCGACTATTACGACCGGTTCTTTGGTCCCGGCGCCTACGGGCCGGCGCACGCGGCGCACATGGCGACCTGGCACCCATGAGACGTCGACACCGCTATGATCGAAGTATCATCCGGTGGCCAGCCGGCTCTTCCCCCGGGAACAGTTCGGCCGACTGCGGTCTTGACCGCCGCTATCACGTGCTCTGGCGCAGAATGGCGTCCCCGACGGGATTCGAA
>JASHTP010000048.1 GCA_030040495.1 Alphaproteobacteria bacterium | reverse complement strand
AGATCGACGCGCGAAAGCAGCAGCCCGGCGAGGTTCACGCTGCGCCTCGTCAGCAGGCGCATGGCGCCTACCGCTCGCTGCCGCGGCGTGCGGCCCCAGCGGACGAGGAAGATCGCGGTGTCGGCCAGCCGCGACAGCGCTACGACGTCGGCGAGCGCGGGCGCGGGCGGCGCGTCGAGGACGATGAGGTCATAGTGGCCGCGCATGCGCTCGATGTAAGTGCGCATCTCCGAGGACTCGAAAAGATCCTGCGAACGGAAGAGGCGCCGCTGCTCGGCGGACGGCGCCGGTATGTAATGGATGCCCGACTGGCGGTCGACCTCGATGCGCGGGTAGGTGGTCGCCGCCGGCGGGGCCTGCGACGGTGTCGGCACCAGCAGCTTGTCGAGGCCCGGACGCTGGAAATGGCAGTCGATGACGAGGCAGCGCAAACGCGACCGCACGACGCTGCGAGCGAGCGCCACGGAAAAAAAGGTCTTGCCCTCGCCTTCGCCGGACGAGGTCACCATGATGACGCCAATGGGCAGGCCGCCCTGGGCTTGCCTTAGGCCGCTCCTGATGTCGCGCAGCGCTTCGGAAAGCGCTGCATCCGCTTGCTCGGCGGGCTTGCCGCCGGCGCGCGGCGGCTCGACCGCCGGCAGCACCCCGAGCGCGGGCAGGCCAGCCGCCTCCTCGATCTCGTCCAGGCGGCGGAAGGTCGGGTCGAGCAGCTCCAGGGCGAAAGGCAGAGCGAGGCCCAGCAGCAGCGAAAGCACCCCCAACATGCCGAATTGGCTCCGCCGGTTCGGCCAGGTGTGGGTCGCCGCCGGGTCGGCCTTGGAGACGATCTGCGCGTCGGGCAGCTGGATGTCCTGCTGGGCCGAGATTTGCTTGAAGCGCGTCAGCAGGGTCTCATAGAGCGCCCGGCTGGTGTCGGCTTCGCGTTCGAGCTCGTGCAGCTCGATCTGGGCGTTCTCCTGTTGCGCGGTCGTCTGCGCCAGCTCGGCGAGATTCGCCTTCAGCGCCTCCTCGCGCGTCCGCGCCGCGGTGACTTCGTCCGCCATCACCCGGACCACCCGGCCCGCCTCGTCGGCGATCTTGCGCCGGACATCGTCATACTCCGCCTTGAGCCGGATCATCGTCGGGTGCTCGGGCCGGTAGCGCGTCGACAGCTCCGCCAATTGACGCAGCAGATCGGCCTCTTGCTCGCGCAGCCGCTGGATCAGCGGCGAGGCAAGCACCTGGCCCGCCGCCACCGAGCCGTCGGGGCTGCTCAACACCTGCTTGGCATAGTGATAGGCGGCTTCCTTCTGCACCCGGTCGCTGTGCGCGGCGATGAGCTGCGTATTGATGTCGGCAAGCTCCTGCGCGCTCACCGAGGTGCCGTGGGCCGAGGTGATGTCGTGCGCCTCCTTGTATTGGCTGATGCGCTCCTCGGCGTGGGCGATCTGCTCGCGCAGGGCGGCGATTTGCGTCTTCAGCCACTCCGACGCGCGCTGGGTCGCCTCCTCCTTGGCCACGACCTGGTGCTCCAGATAGAGGTCGGCATAGGCGTTGGCGATCGCCGCTGCCTGCTTCGGCGTGGCCGCGTCGACGCCGATCTTGAGCACGAAGGAGCGGCCGTCATTCTCGACGGTGAGCCGCTTCAACAAGGCGTCGATCGCGCGCTGCTGTCGTTGCGCCGTGTCGCCGGCCGCCGGGCCGTCGGTCCCGGAGAAATCCGGTTGCGTGGCGAGCTGCAGCCGGTTCACCACCTCTTCTGCCAGCGTACGCGACCGCAGCACTTCGATCTCGCCGCGCACCTTCGTCGTGTCGAAGGGGCGAGGCGGGATCGCGGCGCTGAGCTCCGACACCTGCACGTCGCGCGTGTCGAGCATGATCACGGCTTCGGCGCGGTAGCGGGTCGGCATCTTCCAGGTGACGACGCCACCCGTCGCCGCGAGCAGCACGGAGAGCGCAAGCGAGAGCCGCCAGCGGCGCCGCAAAGTCCCGATGATCTCCGTCAGCGACCTCGGCATGCGCAACGCCGTCGGCGCCCCGCCCGAGAGCGGCGGGGGCGCAACGCCATCCAACATAGGGCGCGGCGGCACGCCGCGCGGACCGCTTCGTCCGTCCCCGGCAGGGGCGGGAGGGCCGCGCGCTAGGTCTTTGGGATCGGTGAAAAAATTACCCTCGGGCATGCTCAAAGAAATACAAGCGCGTGCTTAACAACAACTAAATCAAACTTTACGGAAACTTCAGTCATACGTTCGTAGGCTGCGGTTCTGTCGAAACGGGCGCGAAGAGGCGAACTATTTATCAGTGTAGTTGATGCAGCCAGCGTCCTAACAGGAAGTACTAGCGTCGCATGGCAACAATCGGCGAAGAACGATGACCGACGCGCAACCCGACACGCTCTCACTCGGTCCCCAAGCGGCTGGGGAGTGGTCGTCTGCTGCCGCCACGCCGGCCGCGCCGCGCCGGCTGCGGCGCATTCTGTCGGGCCGCATGGTCTCCGACGCGGTGATGCTGTTCGACATCGCCGCCATGCTCGGCGCCGGGCTCGCCGTCTACGAGGCCTATCTCCTCCAATTCATGGGCGAGCCGAGCGTCGACCGCGGCCAGTACGTGCTGGGCGAGACGCTCGCGGCCCTGCTCTTCGTCATACTGTGCCAGTACCAGCATGCCTATCGGCTCAACCGCCTGACCGACTTGCCGAGGCAGCTACGCACCGTGGCGAGAAACCTGCTGCTCTCGGTCGCGGTGCTCGCCTTCGCCTGCTTCTTCGCCAAGGTCTCGACGAGCTTCTCGCGCGGCTGGGCGCTGCTGTGGATCGCCAGCGCGGCCATCACGCTGGGACTCGGCCGCCTCGCTATCTCCCGCGGCGTGAAGCGGGTGATCCGCGCCGGCTATCTGCGCCGCCGCTGTGTTGTCATCAGTGATGAGCCGGCCCTAGGGCCGCTGCTCCACGCCTTGCGCGAGGGCAGCGAGGAGCCGGCGGAAGTGGTGGGCGTCTTCCCCTACCGTTGCATGACAGGCCCGCACGGCGACGCGGGACCGGCGCCCGACCATGTCGCCGACCTGATCGCGACATTGCGCGCCCTGCCGCTCGACGAGATCATCATCGCGCTTGCCGACAACGACGGCACCGGAGCGAAGCCGCTGATCGACCGTCTCAAGGTCTTGCCGGCGGACATCCGCTTGAGCCTGCCTTCGATCGCCCATCAGCTGCCGATCCGCGGCACCAGCATGATCGGCAGACTGCCGATGATCGACGTCGCGGTCGGCCCGTTGAAGCACTGGCACTTCCTGCTAAAGGCGGGCTTCGATCGCAGCGCGGCGCTGGTGCTCCTGATCCTGTTCTCGCCGCTGCTGCTGGCCATCGCTCTGCTCATCAAGCTGGACAGCCGCGGGCCCGTGTTCTTCGTCCAGGACCGCTTCGGCTTCAACAACAACGTCATCCGCGTGATCAAGTTCCGCACTATGCATGTCGAGCAGGCCGACCCCTCGGGCGGCGTCCACACGGTGCGGGGCGACGAACGGATCACCCGCTTCGGCCGGCTCCTCCGCACCCACAGCCTCGACGAGCTGCCGCAGCTCCTCAACGTGCTCTCCGGCGAAATGTCGCTCGTCGGCCCCCGGCCGCATGCGCTGGCGATGAAGGCCGGCGACCGGCTCTACCACGAGGTCGTCAGCGATTATTTCGCCCGTCATCGGGTCAAGCCCGGCATCACCGGCTGGGCCCAGGTGAACGGGCTGCGCGGCGAGATCACGTCGTTGCAGCAGGCGCAGCAGCGCGTCGAATACGACCTGCACTACATCGAGAATTGGTCGTTCTGGCTCGACCTCAAGATCCTGCTCATGTCCGCCCGGGAGATGCTCGGCAGCGAGAACGCCGTCTAGCCGATGGCCGGTCCGGTCCCGGCGGTCGCGAAAAATCACGACAAATGCCGGATATTCATGGCGTTTTTCATTTGTTAAGAATTGACCGATAGCGTCGGTAGCGGTGGGCCGGAGGCATCGGCTCGCCGGGTGCGACCGAGCCCGCTTTGCCGCGGCGTGGTCGCCGAGCCGAACAAGATGGGAGCCGACCCATGAAGTCGTTGCCGCTTTTCCTTGCCGTGGCGGTCTTCCCGCTGGCCGCCATCGCGGCCGAGCCGAGCCCGGTTTCGGCCGGTGCGGACGCGTCACAATGGGTCTGGTGCAAGCCCGATGCGCTCGGTCGGGCCGGGGCCGGAGCGCCGGAGCGTGCCGAGGTACGGATCTCGGGGACCTCGCTCTCCGGTCGCCTGTTTGTCGGCGACAAGGAGTACGCGCGGCTTTCAGGCGTGATCAGGCCTGCGAGCAAGAACACCGACGGCGACGGCGCGACCACCGGCGTGTGGGAGATCATCGCGACCGAGACCACCGGCAACGGTCAGGCCGAGCACAAGCTCCTGCTCAAAGGCGCCTACACCAAATACCAGAGCGCCCAGCGCGACTCCGACACGCGTGCCGGATCCTACGAGATGCTGTCGCTGTCGAAGTCCGACGAGGACGGCGCCGCGATGGTCATCTCCCGGGTGCAGCCGGCACCGCCGCTTCGGGTTGCGGCGCGCTGATCTCGCCGCCCGACCGACGCGCTCGGCCGTGTGACGGAGCCGCGCACGCCCGCTGAGAGGCGAGCGCGCGCCTAGGCTGCGCGGCGGCGATTGCCTGGCACAGGAGCGTTGCAGCATCTCTCGGAATCCGCCATAGAGGCGCGATGCGGCGCGCGCTCGTCGACGGCGGACTTCGCTTCGTCTATCGCCTGGGTTTTCGAGCGCTCCGGCTGTGGTGGTTCGTGCGGCGGCCGGAACATCGCGGCACCATGGTCGCGGTGTGGCATGGCGGGCGCGTGCTGATGCTGCGGCAATCTTACCGCCGCATGCTCGTCTTCCCCGGCGGCGGCCTCGGTCGCGGCGAAAGCCCGCGCGCCGGCGCGAGCCGCGAGCTTGCCGAAGAGGTCGGGATCGTCGTTGCGCCGGAAGCGCTGTCGCTGGCGCGGGAGATGACGGCGCTCTGGGATTGGCGACAGGACCATGTCG
>JASHTP010000001.1 GCA_030040495.1 Alphaproteobacteria bacterium | reverse complement strand
AGGTCGCGCGCGTCGAGCGACTGGCGGAAGAGCTGGCGCGATTCGTTCCGGGCGCCGACAAGGCGAAGGTGCTGCGCGCGGCGGAGCTCGCCAAGGCCGATCTGTCGAGCGGCATGGTCGGCGAGTTCCCGGAGCTGCAGGGCGTCATGGGCCGCTACTACGCCCTCAATGACGGCGAGCCCGCCGAGGTGGCCGAGGCGATCGCCGATCACTATTCGCCCTTGGGTCCCAACGACCGCTGCCCGGGCGCGCCGGTGAGCGTCGCCGTCGCGCTCGCCGACAAGATCGATTCGCTGGCGGGCTTCTTCTCGGTCGGCGAGACGCCGACGGGGTCGAAGGATCCCTATGCGCTGCGCCGCGCCGCGCTCGGCGTCATCCGCCTCATCCTCGAGAACCGGCTGCGCCTGCCGCTGACGGCGGCATTCCGCCGCGCCTTCGCCATCGGCCGCGAAGGCAATATCGGTTTTCCGAGCGACCCCACCGCCGAGCTGCTCGCCTTCTTCGCCGACCGGCTCAAGGTCCATCTGCGCGAAGAGGGCGTGCGCCACGATCTCATCGCCGCGGTCTTCGCGCTGGGCGACGAGGACGACCTCGTCCGCCTGCTCGCCCGCGTCGCCGCGCTCGACGGTTTCCTCAAGACCGACGACGGCGCCAATCTGCTCGTGGCCTACCGGCGCGCCGCCAACATCGTGCGCATCGAGGAGAAGAAGGACGGGACCGTCTATCCCGGCGAGCCCGATCCCAAGCTGCTGGCGGAGCCGGCGGAGGCGACGCTCGCCGCCGAGCTCGAACGGGCCGCGGCCGCCAGCACCGAAGCGCTCGGCCGCGAGGACATAACTGTGGCAATGGCGGCATTGGCGGAATTGCGCGGGCCGGTCGATGAATTTTTCGCCCGCGTGACCGTCAATTGCGAGGATCGGCAGCTCCGGGCCAACCGCTTGCGGCTTTTGGCGCAGATCCGCGATACGCTCAACCGGGTCGCCGACTTCTCGGAGATCGAAGGATAGGTGCGACGATGACGAAATGGGTCTACGGCTTCGGCGCCGGCAAGGCCGAGGGCAAGGCGGAGATGAAGGACCTGCTCGGCGGCAAGGGCGCGAACCTGGCCGAGATGAGCAATCTCGGCCTGCCGGTGCCGCCGGGCTTCACCATCACCACCGAGGTCTGCACCTATTTCTACGCCAACGGCAAGAGCTATCCGCGCGACCTCAAGGAGCAGCTGGAGGCGGCGCTCCGGCAGCTCGAGCAGCGCATCGGCGCCGGTTTCGGCGACGCCGCCAACCCGCTGCTGGTCTCGGTGCGCTCGGGCGCGCGCGCCTCGATGCCGGGAATGATGGACACCGTCCTCAATCTCGGCCTCAACGACAAGACGATCGAAGGGCTCGCGCGGCGCAGCGGCGACCGGCGCTTCGCCTATGACAGCTATCGCCGCTTCATCCAGATGTACGGCCAGGTCGTGCTCGGCGTCGACCATCACCATTTCGAGGACCTGCTGGAGAACACCAAGCTCGATCTCGGCGTGACGCTCGACACCGAGCTCAAGGCGGAGGATTGGCAGGAGGTGGTCGCGGGCTACAAGGAGGTGGTCCAGCGCGAGCTCGGCAGGCCCTTCCCGCAGGACCCGGCGGAGCAGCTCTGGGGCGCGATCGGCGCGGTCTTCGGCTCCTGGATGAACCAGCGCGCGATCACCTACCGAAGGCTGCACGACGTCCCCGCCGATTGGGGCACCGCCGTCAGCGTCCAGGCGATGGTGTTCGGCAACATGGGCGAGGACTGCGCCACCGGCGTCGCCTTCACCCGCAACCCCTCGACCGGCGCCAACGAGTTCTACGGCGAGTATCTCGTCAACGCCCAGGGCGAGGACGTCGTCGCCGGCATCCGCACGCCGCAGCACCTGACGATCGCCGGCAAGAAGGCGCAGAAGTCGCCGCTGCCGGCGATGGAGGAGGTGATGCCGGCCGTCTTCGCCGAGCTGATGAAGGTGCGCGAGACGCTCGAGCAGCATTACCGCGACATGCAGGACGTCGAGTTCACGGTGCAGCAGGGCCGGCTCTTCATGCTGCAGACCCGCACCGGCAAGCGCACCGCGCCGGCGGCGCTCAAGATCGCCGTCGACATGGCGCAGTCGGGGCTGATCGACCGCAAGGAGGCGGTCCGTCGCATCGAGCCGGAATCGCTGGATCAGCTGCTCCACCCGACGCTCGATCCCAAGGCGGCGAAGACGGTGCTGGCGCGCGGCCTGCCGGCCTCGCCGGGCGCGGCCTCGGGCGTCGCCGTCTTCTCCGCCGACGAGGCCGAGGCGCGCGCCGGCAAGGGCGAATCCGTCATCCTGGTGCGCATCGAGACCAGCCCCGAGGACATCCACGGCATGCATGCGGCGAAGGGCATCCTCACCGCGCGCGGCGGCATGACCAGCCACGCCGCGGTGGTGGCGCGCGGCATGGGCCGGCCCTGCGTCGCCGGCGCCGGCGATCTGCGCATCGACTACCGCGCCGGCACGATCACCGTGCGCGAGCATGTGGTGAAGGTCGGCGACATCGTCACCCTCAACGGCTCGACCGGCGAGGTGATGCTGGGCGAGGTGCCGACCATCCAGCCGGAGCTCTCCGGCGATTTCGCCACGCTGATGCAATGGGCGGACGAGGTGCGCACGATGGGCGTGCGCGCCAACGCCGACACGCCGCAGGACGCGAGGACGGCGCGCCGCTTCGGCGCCGAGGGCATCGGCCTCTGCCGCACCGAGCACATGTTCTTCGACGACGACCGCATCGTCGCCGTGCGCGAGATGATTCTCGCCGACGATGCCGAGGGACGGCGCAAGGCGCTCGCCAAGATCCTGCCGATGCAGCGCCGCGACTTCGTCGAGATCTTCCGCATCATGAAGGGGCTGCCGGTCACCATCCGGCTGCTCGACCCGCCGCTGCACGAGTTCCTGCCCAAGACCGACAAGGAGATGCAGGAGCTGGTCGGCGCCACCGGCAAGGACATCGGCGCGATCCGCCACCGCGCCCAGGCGCTGCACGAGGCCAACCCGATGCTGGGCCATCGCGGCTGCCGCCTCGCCATCACCGCGCCCGAGATCTACGAGATGCAGGCGCGCGCCATCTTCGAGGCGGCCGTCGCCGCGATCAAGGAGACCGGCGAGACGGTCGAGCC
>JASHTP010000047.1 GCA_030040495.1 Alphaproteobacteria bacterium | reverse complement strand
GGCGGCGGCCGGCCGCAGCCGCGAGGGCTGCAGCTCGCCCGCCGCCTCGAGCACCGGATAGGCGGCGGCGCAGATGTGCGAGTGGATGCGCTTCAGGTCGCGCAGCACGTCGAGATGGAGCGAGCTGGTCTCGACGCTTTCCGGGCGGCCCTCGCGCAAGCGCGCGAAATGGCTCTCGGCCGCCGCGCGCTCCTCCTGCCGGACGCGCACCTTCTCCTCCAGCAGGCGGCGCGCGATCGCGGCGTCGCCCGACATGAAGACGCCGAGCGCCAGCTTCAGACTGTCGACGACGCGGCGGTGCAGCGCCTCGAGGTCGGCCGCGCCCTCGGCCGAGAAGCTGAGCCGGTTCCTGATCTTCTTGGCGGCGAGCTCCATCAGGTTCTTGTCGATGATGTCGCCGATATGCTCGAGGTTGATGGCGAAGGAGACGATCTCCATGGCGCGGCGGGCATTCTCCTCGTCGAGGCTCTGCCGCGTGATCTGCATGACGTAGAGCTTGATCGCCTCGTGCAGGCGATCGACGATGTCGTCCATCCGCTCGATGTCGGCGACGAGCTTGCGGTCGCCGCCGAGGAGGGCCGCCATGGAGCGCCGGAGCATCTGCTCGACCACGTCGCCCATCCTCAGCACCTCGCGCGCGGCGCAGGTGAGCGCCACCGCCGGCGCGTCGAGCGCCGAGGCGTCGAGATAGAGCGGCGCTCCGGGGTCCGGAGCCTCCTTGCGGTCCGGCAGCAGCGAGGTCAGGAGGCGCGCCTCCCAGCCGAGGAACGGGATGAAGAGCAGGGCGAGGGCCAGGTTGAAGGCAGTATGGAAATCGGCCGCCTGCCGGGCCGGGTTCGGGTCGATCGCGGCCAGTAGCGGCACGAGCCGCGGCAGGAAGGGCAGCACCAGGGCGCAGCCGACCACCCGGTTCAGCAGATTGCCGAACGGCAGCCGCCGGCTCCTGGGATCGGCGGAACCGCCGGTCTCGATCACCGGGTTGACGGCGCTGCCGAGATTGGCGCCGACCACCAGCGCCAGCGCCGAGACCGGCGGGATGAAGCCGGAATAGGCCAGCGACATGGTCAGCACGACGACGGCGACGCTCGAATGCGCGGCCCAGGCGAGCGCCGCTGCCAGCACCAGGTCGAGGATGGGCGCGTTCGTCGCCGCCGAGAGAATGGCGCGGATCGCCGGGGCTTCCTCGGCCGGCGCCAGCGAATCGAGCAGGATGTGAAGCGCGAGCAGCATCAGCCCGAGACCGATGGCGACGCGGCCGAGGTCGCGCGTCCGCGTGCGGGCGCCGCGCTTGAAGGCGACGACGCCGACCAGAAGCAGCACCGGCGCGATCGCCGAGACGTCGAAGGACAGCGCCTGGACGATGAGGGTGGTCCCGACATTGGCGCCGAGCATCACCGCCAGCGCCGGCACCAGGGCGACGGCGCCGTCCGCGGCGAAGGAGGTGGTCATCAGCGCCGTCGCGGTGCTGCTCTGCAGCAGCGCGGTGGCGACGAGGCCGAGGAGGAAAGAGACGAACCGGTTGCGCAGCGCCGCGCCGAGGAAGCGGCGGAGATCGGCGCCGAAGGCGCGGACGATCCCGCTGCCGACCATGTGCATGCCCCACAAGAGGAGCGCGATGCCGCCGACCAGATCGAGAAGGATGTTGTTGCCCGTGGCGCTGCCTCCGACAGGATGCGACCGGATCCCGCCGGTCCCCTGCGAATGCTACGCCTTCGTGCCGCGCGTGCAAGGGTCCGGCGGCCGGTCCGGCCGGCCACCGCGGCGATGGCCGCCGCCGTCCTGGCGATGCCCCGGACCGCGCTGTTCTAGCCGGGATTTCCCACACGAGCATGTGACCGGACACGATGCGGCGCGGCGAAACGGCCGTGGTATGATCGAGGCCTTCGATCGCTGTCGCTAGGGAGGGAACGCTCATGAACGCTGCACTTTCACGACGGACTGCCATGATCCTCGCCGGGCTGGGCTGCCTCGCCTGGGCGGGCCTGGCCCAGGCCGCGCCCGAATCCTTCAAGGTGGCGCTAAGCGGCGCGCAGCAGGTGCCGCCGGTCGAAACCAAGGGCAGCGGCACCGCCGACATCACCTACGATCCGGCGACGCGCGTCGTCACCTGGTCGATCACCTGCAGCGGGCTGTCGAGCCCGGTCACCATGGCGCATTTCCACGGCCCCGCCGCGGCGGGCAAGAACGGGCCGGTGGAAGTGTGGCTGACCAAGAAGGGCGAGGCGGTCGAAAGCCCGATCAAGGGCGAAGCGACGCTGAGCCCCGAGCAGGCGCAGCAATTCGCCGCCGGCGAGATCTACATCAACGTCCACACCAAGGACCATCCGGCGGGCGAGATCCGCGGCCAGGTGATGCCGCCCAAGATGTGAGGCGCGTCTAGAGGTAGTTGATCAACGCCGCGGCGGCGAGCGCGCTGCAGCCGAAGAGCAGCAACGCGCGCGCCGCGCCGGCGAGGCAAGGCGGCGCCACGCTTTCCGGCAGGGATTTCCGGCCGGTGACCATGGGCAGGACCAGGTTCTGCCGCTTCGCCGCGGCGTAGACCAGGATCGCCAGCAGGTGCAGCGCCACCGCGGCGAGCAGCGCCTGCCAGAAGACGGTGTGGAGCGCATCGATGAGGTTGGCGATCCGGGCGGGCACCAGCTCGGTGAGCGGTCCCTCGTCGGCGATGTCATTGTCGATGTAGAGCCCGGTCAAGGTCTCGCCGAGCAGCAGGGCGAGCAGCAGCAGCACCATCCAGCCGCCCGCGGGGTTGTGGCCGATCTGGCGGTCGGGCTCGCGACGGAAGAAGTGGGCGAGGTGCTGCGCGGCGCGGCCCGGCGCCGCGAGAAAGCGGGAGAAGCGCGCCGTCTCGCTGCCGAAGAAGCCCCACAGCAGGCGGAAGAAGAGGAGCGCGAGCAGGGTGTAGCCGACCCGTTCGTGCCAATCCATCCAGTTGAGCCGCCAGGTCACGTAGGCCGCGACCACCAGCACCACGGCGAGCCAGTGGAAGAGGCGCGTGGGCGCGTCCCAGACCAGGATCTTGCGGCTGACGCCGTCCCTTTCCGCCATCGATCGCCCCCTCTCGCGCGGGCCGAGGCTAGCGCAGAGCGGGGTCGGATGGTATCGGCGTGCCCCGCCGCTCCCGCGCACGAGTGTGTGAAGGGCTCGCGCGGCGCGGCGCGGGACTCGTGGGGAAGAAGCCCGGCCCTTTGCCCGCGGCTGGGGCAGGGATGTGAGTCGATGGAGGGCGCGCGCCGGCCGATGCCTGGTAATTTTGTGTCGCGCCGGGCGGCGGCGTTGAAAATCTGGAACAATAGGCGAACAAAATCGGCCGGCGCCGCGCCCGTGCCGGCGCGACGGCCAAACGTGCGATTTTCACTTGCCCAAAGGGCGAGCCGGGCTCCAATTTCAGGGTGGCCGGACAGGGCCTTGGAGGACGCTGATGAAACGTCGCA
>JASHTP010000046.1 GCA_030040495.1 Alphaproteobacteria bacterium | reverse complement strand
ACGTCGTTGACGCCGATCCCGCCGGGCACGCAGACGAGATCGAGGGCGGGGCAGGTGTCGAGCGTGTCGCTTGGCACGATCGCGAGGCCTTTGTCCGAGCGCACCGGGTCGAGCGTCTTCGCCACCAGATGGAGCTCGGCCCCGGGCAGGCGCGACAGGATCTCGTAGGGGCCGGTGAGGTCGAGCTGGGTCAGGCGCGGGAACAGCAGAAAGCCGATGCGGAAGGGGGTGTCGGTCATGGACGGCTCCTCGAAGAGACATCCGCAGTTTGCCGGCGACAGGCATTGGCGGAAATGACATAGTACCCTCGTTTTCTGCCAAAAGGCCGCCCATGCGCACCATCGTCATCGTCGCCTTCGACCGGGCGCAGCTGCTCGACATCGCCGGGCCGCTGCAGGTCTTCGCCAGCGCCCGCGACCTCGCCGCAGGGCGGGGCCTCCCCGATCCCTACGCGATCACCGTGGTCTCGCCGGCGGGCGGCGCCGTCGCCACCTCCTCGGGCCTGGCGGTGATGACCGAGCCCTTCGCGCTCGTCGGCGGCGCGATCGACACGCTCATCGTCGCCGGCGGGCCGGGCTCGCGCCGGGCGCAGCACCATGACGGGCTGGTGCGCTGGATCGCGGCGGAGGCGGCCGCGGCGCGCCGGGTCTGCTCGGTCTGCACCGGCGCCTTCCTGCTCGGCGCCGCGGGGCTGCTCGACGGCAGGCGCGTCGCCACCCATTGGGGTGCCGCCGAGGAGCTGCAGCATCGCTATCCCCGGGCGCTGGTCGAGCCCGATCCGATCTTCCTGCGCGACGGCAAGCTCTGGACTTCCGCCGGCGTCACCGCCGGGATCGATCTGGCGCTGGCGCTGGTCGAAGAGGATCTCGGCCGCGGCCTGGCGCTCGCCGTGGCGCGGCACCTCGTCGTCTTCCTGAAGCGGCCGGGCGGGCAGTCGCAGTTCAGCGCGGTGCTGGAAAGCCAGGCCAGCGACGAGGGCCGCTTCGCCGCGCTGCACGATTGGATGGCGCAGCATCTGGCGGGCGATCTCGGCGTCGAGGCGCTGGCCGAGCGCGCCGCCATGAGCCCGCGCAACTTCGCCCGTCTCTACCGCGCGCGCACCGGCACGACGCCGGCCAAGGCGGTGGAGCGGCTCCGCCTCGAGGCCGCCCGCCGCGCCCTCGAGGAAGGCACGGCGCCGGTTTCCGCCATTGCCCGAAGCTGCGGCTTCGGCGACGAGGAGCGCATGCGCCGCTCTTTCCTCCGCCGGCTCGGCGTGCCGCCGCTTCACTACCGCCAGCGCTTCGCCCGCGGCGCGGCGCAAGCGGCGGAATAGAGGCTGCGCCGCGCCGGCGCTGCGGAGGCGGCGCCCTCTCCCCGAACAGGGGATCGATCGGCGACGGCACGGCGTCGACCGCAGCGCCGAGACGATCCGGCAGGCCGTGCGCCCGTTCATCCCGGTCCGAGCCGCCGCGGACGGCGGGCGGGCGACCGCGCTATGCGCGGCGCCGGGCTTCCGGGATTGCTGCGCAATCGCCGGCGCCCGTGGGCGACAGCGCTGCGTGCCGCGCGGGTTTCACGGGAAACAGCGACGGGGATACCGGTACCCCACTGGCGCACGGAATTTGCGCATCGGCCGCGAGGCTGCCGCGGAAGCAGGCAAGGGACGGGTTCACCATGTCAAAGAGCGGCATCGCCATGCTAACACAGGACCCCATAGCGGGCGGGCAACGGGAGAGCGGCGATGAGCAGCGCGCCTCGGGTCGAGATCGACCTCCAGGAATTCTGGCGCGATCCCTATCCGATGCTGGCGCGGCTGCGCGCCGAGGCGCCGATCGCCTATGTGCCTGAGCTCGGCAGCACGCTGCTCACCCGGCATGACGACATCATGATCTGCGAGAAGCAGATCGACATCTTCAGCTCCGACCAGCCGGCGGGGCTGATGACGCGGCTGATGGGCCACAACATGATGCGCAAGGACGGTGCCGCGCACATGGCCGAGCGCAAGGTCATCCTGCCGGCGATGTCGCCCAAGACGGTGACGCAAATCTGGACCGCCGCCTTCCAGGCCCATGCCGACCGCATCCTGGCGGGGCTCGCCGCGGCGGGGCGCGCCGATCTCTGCCGCGACCTCGCGCTGCCGCTGTCGGGCGAATGCCTCAAGGAGCTGACCGGCCTCGCCAACATCACCTATCAGGAGATGGACGCCTGGTCGCAGGCGATGATCGATGGCATCGCCAACTATGTCGGCGACCCCGAGGTGGAGCGGCGCTGCGATGCGGCGACGGCGTCCATCGACCGCGCCATCGATGAGATGGTGCCGGTGGTGGAGAGGCATCCCAACGCGAGCCTCCTCAGCGTCATGCTCGCCTCGGGCATGAAGCGCGACAGCGTGCGCGCCAACGTCAAGCTCGCCATCTCCGGCGGGCAGAACGAGCCGCGCGACGCGATCGCCGGCACCATCTGGGCACTCCTCGCCCATCCCCGGCAGCTGGCGCTGCTGCGCGAGGGCAAGGTGCCGTGGCTCCAGGCCTTCGAGGAATATGCGCGCTGGATCTCGCCCATCGGCATGTCGCCGCGGCGCATCGCCCGGCCCTGGCGCTTCAAGGGGATCGATTTCGCGCCCGAGGACCGCGTCTTCTTCATGTTCGGCTCGGCCAATCGCGACGAGAGCGTGTTCGAGCACGCCGACCGGTTCGACGTGACGCGCGACACCGCCAAAAGCGTCGCCTTCGGCGCCGGCCCGCATTTCTGCGCCGGCGCCTGGGCGTCGCGCGCCATGGTGGCCGAGGTGGCGCTGCCGTCGGCGTTCGCGCGGCTCGAGGGGCTGCGGCTCGACGAGACGCAGCCGATCCGTTTCGGCGGCTGGGCGTTCCGCGGGCTGCTCGGCCTGCCGGCGGCGTGGGAGGCGGGCAGGGGGTGAGGGCTTCCCATTTCTACGATAGAACATTGTAATTATCGTTCAATAACCGATACCGCATTGTGAAAATCGTTGACAGTTTCGCGCCGAGTTTGGTTAGGTGGCGTCGGAGCCGGCCGGGGGGCCGCTCCCGCGGGATTTGAGGGCAGCTTGCGCCGCGTCACGAACCGCTAAAGCGCCACGGAGACGAGCTCCGTGGGCCCACCGCACCTCCTTTGGGAGATATGCATGGCCAGGCCGCACGGCACGTCCCGCCTTCCCGCACCATCGCCAACCCTGTCGCGCCTGCCGCGCCGCGGCGGCCGCCTCTTTCGGAGTGTCTCGCCATGACCGACGCGGGCAAGCCGCAGAACGACGTGCCGCAGCTCAAGACGGTGCGGGCGGAAGGAAACTGGCGCGGCGGCTACCGCAACGACCTTGCGGTGCGCGATTTCAGCTTCACCACCGCCGAGCCCGAGAAGATCGGCGGCCACAACGAAGGGCCGACGCCGATGGAATATGTCGCCGGCGCGCTCAATGGCTGTCTCGGCATCGTCATCGAGCTGGTGGCGAAGGAGCGCGGCATCGTCCTCGACCGGCTCAAGGTGGAAAGCGCCGGCCTCGTCGACCAGCGCGGGCTGTTCGGCACCGCGGAAGTGTCGCCGCACTTCCAATCGGTGGAGATCCGCATCGAGCTTGCCGCGCGCGCGCCGGAAGCGGCGCTGGACGCGCTGAAGCGCGACGTGCTGCGACGCTGCCCGGTCTACAACCTGATCCGCGACAGCGGCGCCAAGGTCGCCGTCACCTGGACGCATCCCTCGGAGGCCGCGCGATGAACACATACGGACAGTGGGTCGTCGGCCTCGCCATCGCCTATACCGCGCTGCTCGTCGCCGCCGGCCGCGTCGCCAGGCGCAAGGCGCAGGGCGCGGCGGGCGGCTATTTCGTCGGCGGACGGCAATTCTCGCCGCTGCTGGTGGCGTTCTGCGTCACCGGCCTGTTCTCCGGCTCGACCTTCATCGCCGTGCTCGAGCTCAGCTATTTGAAGGGCGTCTCGGCGGCGTGGTACGGCGTCGCCGAGACCATCCAGGTGCTGCTCATCGCGCTCTTCCTGGTGACGCCGTTCCGCGAGCGGGCGCTGGTCACCATCTCCGGCCTTATCGGCGACCAGTACGGCCGCACCGCGCGCGCGGTCGCCGGCGCCATCACCGCCTTCGCCTTTCCCATGTGGTCGGTGGCGACGGCGCTCGCCTTCGCCTCCGCCGTCCATGTCTCGACCGGCATTCCGATGCTGTGGTCGCTGGTGCTGACGGCGGTGCTGCTGCTCGCCTATCTCCAGGGCGGCGGCATGTGGTCGATCGGGCTGACGCAGAGCATCAATTGCGCGGTCTTCCTGGTCATGCTGACCCTCGGCCTCGTCGCCTTCCTCGCCGGCACCGGCTTCTCCGGCCTCGCCAAGCTGGCGGCGGCGCAGCCGCGCTACTACGCCGCCGACACCGTCGGCATGACGCAGATCGCCGCCTGGTTCGGCACCTTCATCATCAACGTGCCGCTGGCGCAGGCGACGTTCCAGATGGCGGTCTCCTGCCGCACGCCGGCGGAAGGTCGGCGCGGGCTCTACTGGGCCTGCCTCATGGGCATTCCGTTCGTGCTGGTGGCGACCCTGCTCGGGCTCGCCGCGGCGGCGGCGCTGCCCGGCGGCGGCCAGGGCCTCATCGCCATTCCGCGCTACATGGAGAGCGTGCTGCCGGCGCCGCTGGTCGGCGTCTTCTTCCTTGGCATCTGGGCCTGCGCGCTGGGCTGGGGCGGGCCGTGCCAATTCTCCGGCGCGACCTCGCTCGGCCGCGACGTGATGATGGCGTTCCGCCCCGGCGCCAGCGAAGCGGAGCTGGTGCGCACCACGCGCTGGTCGCTGGTGCTGCTCACCCTGCTGATGGTGGTGTTCGGGCTGCTGCGCTCGGAGCAGTCGGCGTGGTGGAACATCCTCGCCTGGACGACGCGCAACTCCGCCACTTTCGCGCCGGTGCTGACGGCGCTGCTGTGGCGCGGCGCGACGCGGCCGGCGGCGCTCGCCGCGATGGTGGTGGGCTTCGTCGCCGGCATCGGCTGGTATCAGCTGAGCGGCTGGGGCGTGGCGAACTTCCTCTACGGCATCCACCCGGTCTGGCTCGGCATGAGCGCCAACATCCTCGTCATCGTGCTGGTGTCGCTGGCGACGCAGCGCGGCGGCTGGGCGGTGGCGAAGGGCGGCGCGCGCTATTGGGGCGCGGCGTTGCTGCTCGCCGGCGCCGCGTGCGCCGGCGTCGC
>JASHTP010000562.1 GCA_030040495.1 Alphaproteobacteria bacterium | reverse complement strand
GGCCCAGGCGCACATGCAGGTCGAGCTGTCGTTGAGCGCCGGCATATTGGCGATCATCACCGTCGGCGAGCCCGGAACCCAGGGCGCCACGGTGTTGGGGATGCAGGGCATCGGCGTCAGCACGCCCATCGCCGCCGCCGTCGCCGCGGCCACGGTTGGGTTGGCGATGCTGTTGCACATGCCGAAAGGCGCGATGTTGACCATCGGCGCGTAGTCCATGATGTTCGCCGCCGGCGGTCCGCCGGCATTGGTGCGATTGGCCGGCAACACGCTGAGCGCGCTCGGCGCGGCGCCGAAGCTGCATTGCAGCACCGCCCCCGCCACCACCTGCATTCCCATCGCCCGCCCTCCCCGCTCTCAGCCACCGAACGCTTTGTCGATCCACGATTTCTTCTGTGCCTTGCCCGGCTCCGGCGGTGGCGCCTGCTGGCGCGACACCGGCTTGCCCTTGGCGAAGACCGCTTGCTCGTTGACGTCGCCACTCTCGTGGTAGCTGGTGAGGGGGCCGTCGAGCAGGTCGGCGCGCCAGGAGGCGCGCTGGCGCATGCCGCCGCTTTCCCAGTAGTCGACCGCCTCGCCCTCGAGCAGGCCGGCCTTGTAAGGCGCCTCGCGCAGCTTGGCACCGCTGGGGTGGAACACCGTCATCACGCCGTCGAGCTTGCCCGCCTTGTAGGGCGCGATGCTCTGCAGCCTTCCGGCGGCGTCGTAGCTCTTCATCTCGCCCTCGAGCACCCCCTTGGCATAAGGCAATTCGGCGAGCTTGCGGCCATCGGCATAGACGATCATCGGCCCGTCGAGCACGCCGTCACGGAAATTCATGCGCGCGGCGATCTGGCCGGCGGCGTCGTATTGCACCATCTCGCCCGCGAGCTTGCCGTCCTTGAAGGTGGCGGTGTGCGCTCTTTGCCCGTTGGGGTGATAGCTCACCGCGGGCCCGGTCAGCACGCCGTTCTCGAGCTGCGCCTCCGACAGCACGACGCCGCTCTCATCCTTGCGGATCACAGTGCCGGCGCCCGTCGCGTCGCCGTTCATCGCCGGCCGGCCCGGATGCTCTCACGCACCATCCGCCTCCTCAATTGATCTTCACCATACCGCCCTTCACCGTCAGCATGCCGCCGCCATCGACCGTGCCGGAAGCGCTGCCTTTGATCTCCATCGTTGTGCTGCCGCTGAGGCTCAAGCCGGTGCCGGAGCTGGCGCTGAGATCGGTGCCCGATTTCACCGTCAGCGACGTGCCGGACTGCACGGTGAGCGCGCCGTCGGTCTTGATG
Organism: Alphaproteobacteria bacterium; assembly: GCA_030040495.1. Lineage (GTDB taxonomy): Bacteria > Pseudomonadota > Alphaproteobacteria > ATCC43930 > CGMCC-115725 > DAHUYF01. Next base: position 3,952 of record JASHTP010000562.1, on the reverse strand, counting down.
GTGAGGTCGCCGGTCGCCTGGATGGTGAGCGTGCCGGTCACCTTGAGCGTGTAGTTGCCGCTGACATTCTGGGTAAAATCGGCCTTATTGGTGTGCGTCTCGTTGCCGGTGACGGTGACCTCGCGCGTGCTCTGCACGCTGTGCGTCTCCTTTCCCTGGCTCACCGCGATGGTGCGGTCGCCCTGGCTCACGGTGAGGCTCTCGTTGCCTTGGCTCACCGTCACCGAGCGGTTGCCCTTCGACACCGTCAGGCTGTCGTCCTTCTCGCTGACGGTGACGGTGCGGTTGTTGGTGATGGTGGTGGTCTGGTCGTTGAGGACGTCGATCTTCATGTCCTTCTGCGCGTGGAGGTACATCTCCTCGCTGTCGGCCTTGTCCTCGAAACGGATCTCGTTGAAGCCGTTGCCGCCCTTCGACGAGTTGCTCTTCACCGTGCTCTTGGTCTGCTCGTCCGGCAAGGTGTAAGGCACCGGCTGCTGGCCGTTATAGACGGAGCCGGTGACGAGCGGCCGGTCGGGATCGCCCTCAAGGAAGCTCACCACCACCTCCTGGCCGATGCGCGGCAGAAAGATCGCGCCCCAGTTCTTGCCCGCCCAGCCCTGTGCCACGCGGATCCAGCAGGAGCTGTTCTCGTCGTTCTGGCCGAGCTGATCCCAGTGGAACTGCACCTTGATGCGGCCGTACTTGTCGGTCCAAATCTCCTCTCCCGACTTGCCCACGACGAGCGCGGTCTGGGTGCCGGCGATGCGCGGCTTGGGCGTGAGGCGCGGCGGGCGGAAAGTCGCGCTCGAGGGAAAGGCGACGAAGCCGTTGCGGTAATGCCGCCTGCCGCCGGAGTGGGTGATCCGGCGCAGCACGTAGGTGTCGTTGACGTCGTCGCGGGGATGGCCGGTGAGCGTGAAGGTGCAGCCGGTCGAGAACGCGCGGCAGGTGCTCTCGCCGCTGACAAGGCGCGCCGGGACCTCGAGCCCGTCGAGGCGCTTCTTGCCATAGCCGTCGCCGTCGCCCTTGGTCTGGTAGAGGCCGGGATACTCGTAGATCTGCATGGTGCTGCCGCTGCCGGTGGTGGTCGAGAGCAGCTGCGTCGTCGGCGTCTCGAAGTTGAAGTCGTCGGCCTGGTACTTGCCGGTGACGACGCTCTCCTCGAGGCTCAGTGCGATCACCAGGTCCTGCTCCTCCCAGGCCTTGGCGCTTTCCGGCTTGAAGGCGACGGAGGCGAGGTTGGGGCAGGCCGCGAACGCGCTGGCGTCGTCGGCGAGCACCATCGTGTGCTTGCCGTCCTCGTGCTGGAAGAAATAGAAAATCCCCTCCTCCTCCATTAGCCGCGAGACGAAGTCGAAGCAGGTCTCGCGATACTGCACGCAGTAGTCGCGCGGATTGTAGGTGCCCGTGAGCGCATCCTTGACGTCGGCGACGCCCTGCTCCTGCAGCACCTGCTTGACGATGTCGGGCACCGACTTCTCCTGGAAGATGCGGTTGTCCGAGGCGAGCGTCAGCTGCCACAGCTTCGGCCGCATGTCGAAGTGATAGTTGAGCCCGCTCTGCACCATGCGCGCGACGATGCCGTTGAAGTAGCGCGTGTTGCCGTCCTTGTCGGTGCCGGCGATGGTGACGCTCTGGCCGACGATTTGGGTGAAATCGAGATCGCCATGCTCGGACTCCATGTCGAGCCGGAACGCGAAGAGGCCGGAGATCTGCTCTTCGCCCTCGAACGCCTCGAGCAGCAGCATGTCGGCGCCGAGCGGCGTCGTGACGGTGAAGGTATAGCCGGTCTGGGTGTAGCCGAGGACGGTCATTTCACCGTGCCGCAACGACGGCGTCGTCGAAGACGAAACGCAGCCCGCCCTCGCCGTCGAGGTCGATATGCACGATCTCGAAGCCGGCGCCTTCGGTGAGCCGCGCCAGGATCTCGTTCGAGAGCTCCGGCAGCAGCGTGTTGGTGAGCAGATTGTCGATGGCGCGCGCACCGGTGTCGATCTCGGTGCAGCGCGCGGCGATGGCGCTCACCACCTCGGGCGCGAAGCTCAGCTCGGCGCGGTAGGTGTCCCAGAAGCGGTCCTGCACGCGCTTCAGCTTCAGGCGCACGATGTCCTCGATCTCGGCGTCGCCGAGCGGCAGATACGGGACGACGACCAGCCGGCCGAGGAAGGCCGGCTTGAAATGCCGCACCAGCTGCGGCCGGATCGCCTCGACGATATCCTCGGCGGCGATCTCGCCGCGGCTGGTGCGCACCAGCTCGATGATGGTGTCGGCGCCGATGTTGCAGGTGAGCAAGATGGTCGTGTTCTTGAAATTGACCACCTGGCCTTCGCTGTCCTCGAGCACGCCCTTGTCGAACACCTGGTAGAACAGCTCCAGCACGTCGGGGTGCGCCTTCTCGACTTCGTCGAGCAGCACGACCGTATAGGGGTTGCGCCGCACCGCCTCGGTCAGGACGCCGCCCTTGCCGTAGCCGACATAGCCCGGCGGCGCGCCCTTGAGGCCGGAGACCGAATGCGCCTCCTGGTATTCCGACATGTTGACGGTGATCATCGTGCGCTCGCCGCCGTAGAGCAGGTCGGCGAGCGTGATCGCCGTCTCGGTCTTGCCGACGCCGCTCGGCCCGACCAGCAGGAAGACGCCGGCGGGCTTGCCGGGCTCGCCGAGATCGGCGTGATAGGTCTGCATGCGCCGGCAGATCACGTCGAGCGCGGCGTCCTGGCCGACGATGCGTTCCGCCATCCGCTGCTTCAGCGTGCGCACCGTCTCGATGCGGTCGCTGAGCATCTTGCCGACCGGAATGCCGGTCCAGCCCGAGACCACCTCGGCGATGGTGTGGGTGTCGACATGCGCCGGCACCATCGCATCGCCCTCCTGGATCTCCTCAAGCTCGAGCCGGACGCCGCCGAGCGCGGCGAGCGAGGCGGCGATGTCCTTGCCCGGCGGCGCGTTCTCGATCTCGCGCTCGAGCTCGGCGATGCGCCGCACCGTGGCGCGCTCCTGCTCCCAGCGCGCGGCCAGGCGATCGCGGGTCTCCTCGCCATGCGCCAGCTCCTCCAGCAGCCGGTCGATGCGCTCGACATGGTCGCGCCCGGCGATCTTCTCGCGCGACAGCAGGTCGATCTCCGCCGCCAGCGCCTCGCAGCGCCGGATCGCGTCCTGCAGCGCCGGCGGCCGGCTCGCCTGGGCGATGGCGACGCGCGCTGCCGCCGTGTCGAGCAGGCTCACCGCCTTGTCCGGCAGCTGCCGGCCGGCGATGTAGCGGTGCGACAGCCGCACCGCCTCGCCGACGGCCTCTTCGAGGATGCGTACCCCGTGATGGCGCTCGAGCTTGGGCACGAGGCCGCGCAGCATGGCGATCGCCGCGGGCTCGTCGGGCTCCTCGACCTTGATCACCTGGAAGCGCCGCGCCAGCGCCGGATCCTTCTCGAAATATTTCTTGTATTCGGCCCAGGTCGTGGCGGCGATGGTCCTGAGCTCGCCGCGCGCCAGCGCCGGCTTCAGCAGGTTGGCCGCGTCCCCCTGCCCCGGCGCGCCGCCGGCACCGATCATGGTGTGCGCCTCGTCGATGAACAGCACGATCGGCCGCGCCGAAGTGCGGACCTCGTCGATCACCTGCTTCAAGCGGTTCTCGAACTCGCCCTTGATGCCGGCGCCGGCCTGCAGCAATCCGAGATCGAGGATGCGCACCTGCACCGGCTTGAGCGGCGGTGGCACGTCGCCGGCGACGATGCGCTGGGCGAAGCCCTCGACGATCGCAGTCTTGCCGACGCCGGCCTCGCCGGTGAGAATCGGGTTGTTCTGCCGCCGGCGCATCAGCACGTCGACGATCTGCCGGATCTCGGCATCGCGGCCGATGATGGGGTCGATGCGGCCGGCCTGCGCCTCCGCCGTGAGATCGATGGTGTAGGCGTCGAGCGCCGGCGTGCGCGACGCCCCGCCCTGCCCGCGCCCGCCGCCGCCCGCCGCCGCG
>JASHTP010000561.1 GCA_030040495.1 Alphaproteobacteria bacterium | reverse complement strand
CGAGCGCAGGCCGCGCCCCAGAATCGCGCCGGCGATCGAGCGGCGCCCGCTCGTCTCGCCGCTGCCGGGCTTGGCGGGGCTGCCGAGCTCGCCCAGAAAGACGCCGAGGCCGGGGAGCCCGCTCAGTCCCGAAGTCGGCGCGACACTTGTCGGCTTCGCCGGCGCGCGTCGGCCGGGTGCGCCGGCGGCTCTCGAGGACGCGGACGAGTCGGAGTCGCTGATCGCCGCACCGGTGCGCCGTGGCGCGGGCGGCGCCGCGCGTTTGGAGTCGCGCGCAGGACCGAGCTCGCCGGGGCTGCGCTGCTCCTTGGCCGCCTGCTGCAGCTCGAAGCGCGGCCGGGTGCCGATCGCCGCGGTGAGCACTACCGCCGTGCTGCGCCGGTCTTGCGCGGCGACCTTGACGCTTGGCGTCGCGGTGACGCGCGGATAGGCGTGCGCTTGGCCGCGGGCCTGGCGCGGCGGCGGCGGCATTGTAACCTCGTCGTCACTCATGACTCTGGCGGACGGAAAACGGTGAGGGCGCGAATGACAGGACCCATCGAGTCGGCAGCAAATCGGTGCGCGGAGAATATCACGCGCGGCGATCGGCTGCGCGCGTCAAGTCGCCGTGCGTGCAATCTGCCTTGAAATCGCCGCTGGTGCGGCCGAGCGAGGCTCCCGCCTCATCTCGTGATCGACGGCATGTGCTGCTGGTGAAGTCGATCATAGGCCCGCCGCTTGAGCTTCGCCGCGGGGTTCCACCGGCTGGTCGGAGGTGCGATGCCGGCATGGTAGGCGAACTGGGGAATCTCGTACCGCGCCCCGCGAATGAGCTCGCCCGCCTTGACGATGAGAGGCTCGGCTTTTTTCTTCATGATCTCGATTTCGGCCGTATCGATCCGCCATCCCGGCTTGGCGTAGTCGCCAATCGCCATATTGACGACGGCGCTTGCGTCGGAGCAGCGCAGCAGATAGCAGCCCAGCAGCGGCGAATATTTGAACAGCGAAAGATCCCACGGCCCGTTCTTCATGTACTGGTTCGCCTGTTCCACCTCCGCCTGTTCCTGCTTGAACACGCATACCGTCTTGCAGAGCGTCACCAGCTTGTCGGCGACGCCCTTCACTTGGGCGGTGACCGCCAGCGCGGCGCCGCCGGTGGTGACCAGGGCCGCTACATCGAGGGCCAGCTGCGCCGTCAAGCTCGCCGCGTCGATGGCGGTCTCCTTCATTTCCCGTCCGAGCATCTCCCGGAGCGCCTCGAGCGCCGCAACCGGGTCGCCGGGCGCGAACGACGAGCGCGCGACCTCGGCGGTGTGGTATTTGAGCCAGGCGGACGAGGCCAGGCTGTAGAGGCTGAGCAGCAGCTCGCCCGCGCCCTTGACCACGCCCACGAACGGCAGCGCCTTGGAGAGCACGCCCACGACCGTGCCGGTGGCGCTCCCCAGGCTCGACGCCGCGTCGGCGGGAAGCAGGGCTGCAACCGGCGCGGCGCCCGTTCCCGCGCTCGCCGGCCGCGCTGCTCGCGTCGCCGAGGACAGCGAGCTCTCCAGTCCCCGCGCAGCCGCGCTCACCGCGGCCACCCCGGCAGCGGCGGCGGTCGGCTTGATCACCAATTCCTTGCTGGCGAACAGCCGCTTGATGTTCTGTTCGTTGGCGGTCTTCACCTCCCAGCCAGCGGCGATCTCCTCCTCCGCCTCGAGCATGCGCCGCTCGTGCGGCGTGAGGGGCTGGGGCGTCGGCGGCGCGGCGCCACCGGATCGCGCGCGTGTCGGCGGAACCGACTGCAGCTGCGGCGGGAGTTGCGGCGCGCCGGTTACGGCGATGGATCGTCCGCGGGTTTCAGGAGTCGGAAATGGCGGCGGCGGCGGTGTCGGGGTCGCTCGCGCCATCTCTTTCGTTCCTTTTTTTACGGTGCTGGCCGTTGACGCTCCGCAGCGCGATGCCGCGATCCGCGCAAGCGTGATTGGCGCGACGCTATCAGCAGCGGGATGGCCTCGCCAGCGCACTCAACCCAGGCGGGGGCATTCCTGGTCGCGACCCTCGCTCGGTGCCGCCGAGCCTTCTCACCGTTATCGAGCGCGGCACCGGTGAAGAGCTTGGTGATGATGCGGCTGACGTGCTTCCAACCGCGTTCGAGCGAGCGCAGAGCCATGTTTTGACGCTATCGGCGCCGCGCCTTGAATGCCGACGGATGCTACACGAGGGCTCCCGCGTCGGTGCGCCACTATGGTCCGATGCGAGTCGGGCGGCCTGCGCCGCCGCCCGATTGGCTTCAGTCGTGCTGCTTGCAACCTATCGAGCCCGCGCATCTGGTGATAGCATCGCGCGACGCACGAGAGCTTGGAGCCCCTGCCGTCCATGTCGCCTGACGCCATCCCGGCCAGCGAAGACGGTCCGCCAGCGGAAAAGATCGTCGTCGAGCGGGAAAAGCGGCTTTCCGAGTCGCTGCTCTGGAAGGCGCAGCGACGCTTCTTCGATCGCCAGGGAGTCGAGGCCTGGAGCACCGGCCCGGTACCCTCCTACGTCACCAACAACCCCGCGCTAGCGCGCGCCTATGCCGAGCTGGCGCTGGGCTTCCTGCGCGACCTGATGGCGGCCGGCGCGCGCTTCGATGCGACCAGGCCCTTCACATTGATCGAGCTCGGCGCCGGCAGCGGGCGCTTCGCCTTCTTCTTCGTCACCCGCTTCCGCGCGCTCGTCGCGCTCTCGCCCTTTGCCGACGTGCCGTTCCGCTACGTCATGACCGACTTCACCGCGAGTAATCTCGATTTCTGGCGCCGGCACGAAGCGCTGGCGCCGCTGCGCGAGGCGGGACTCCTCGACTTCGCCCTCTTCGACGCCGAATGCGACGAGAGTCTCCACCTCGAAATCGCGCAGCGCGCCGTGACGCCGGGGACGCTCGCCCATCCGCCGCTGGTGATCGCCAATTACGTCTTCGACGGCCTCACCCAGGACGCCTTCTCGCTGCGCGGCGGCGAGGTGCTCGACTGCCGCGTCACGCTCAGCGCCGCGGCGCCCGATCCCGATCTCGACGATGCCGCGGTGATGGCCGGGCTATCCGCCGGCTACAGCGACCATCCGCTTGCCGGGCCGGCCTATCCCGAGCCGCTCTTCAACGAGATCCTCGCCGACTACGCCGCGAGCCTCGGCGAGACGACGATCCTGTTCCCGGCGACTGCGCTGCGCTGCCTCGATCGCATGGCGCGCTGGTGCAGCGGCGGCCTGCTGCTGCTGACGGCCGATCGCGGCGAGCAGCGCGAAGAGGATCTCGGCCGGCGGCACAGCCTCGGCCTCGCCGTCCATGGCAGCATCTCCTTTCCGGTCAACTACCACGCCATCGCCGAATATGTCGTGCGGCGTGGCGGCGAGGTGCTGACCACCGCCTATCGCCACGCCAACCTCGCGGTCTCCGCCTTTCTCTTCGGCGGCGACTATGGCGAGACGCGGCTCGCCTTCGACCAGGCGGTGCAGCATTTCGGCCCTGACGATTTCTTCACCCTGTGCCGGGGGTTGCGGGCCGCGCCCGAACAGCTCACTGTCGCGCAGCTCCTGGCGCTGCTGCGCTTGAGCTGCTTCGATCTGCGCGTCCTGCACGATTGCGTCGCGGCGCTGTTGCCGCTGCTCGACGCCGCCGACGATGCCGAGTGCCAGGAGCTCAGTCGCGCCGTCGAAGAGGCGGCGGCGAATTACTATCATCTCGGCGAGCCGCGCGACGCGCTATTCGAATGCGCGATGCTGCTGCAAGCCGCCAAGGATCATGCCGGTGCGCTCCGGCTCTATCGCCGCTCGCGCCAGTATTACGGCGATCACGCCGCCGCCTTCTGGAACATGGCGCTCTGCCACGCCGCGCTCGGCGACAGCGCCGAAGCCGATTTCTGCCTCGCCGAAGCCCAGCGCCTCGACGCCGCCTTCGCCGCGGTGACGGCGATTCCGGCGATGTCGACGGAGCGTTAGCATGCGCCATCGCTTTCCCCCGCCCCCGCCCTTCAAGCCCGCAGTGGCGCAAGCCAAGCGCGCACCGCCGGCGGCTCATTGGTCCGGCGGCGCCGCGCCGGGGCGAGCCCTCGCCCAGCCTGCGGCTGCCCCCGCGCCGCCGCCGCGCCAGGCCTTCATGCAAAACGCGCCGGGCGCCCGCGCCCTGCAGCGCGCGACGCCTGGCGCCACCGGCGACACGAAGAGCAGCTCCCCAAGCAGCCCCGCCAAGAAGCTCGCGCCGGCACCGGCGCCCAGCTCCGATGTCAAGGACCCCGCGCCGAGCGCCGACACCAAGGATGCCAAGGCCGACGCCGAAAAGACCCCGCAACTGACCTATCAGCAGCGCAAAAAGCTGCTGCAGCAGCAAATGACCCCGGTCGTCGCCGCGCTGGCAAAAACGCCCGCGAAGATCGTCATCCTCAAAT
>JASHTP010000560.1 GCA_030040495.1 Alphaproteobacteria bacterium | reverse complement strand
GCCTCGCCTGGGAGCGGCTCAACCGCAGCCGCGAGATCATGCCGCGGACCGCGGCGATGCTGGCGGAAGGGCTGGCGGTGTCGCCGGCCGCTTATGACGCCGCGCGCCGCACGGCGGCCGCGGCCCGCGCGGGGCTCGGCGAGTTCTTCGGCGATCTCGACGCCGTGCTGGTGCCGGCCGCGCCGGGCGAGGCGCCGGCGCTTGCCACCACCGGCGATCCCGTCTTCAACCGGCCCTGGACGCTGCTGCATGTGCCCGCGATCGCGCTCCCCTGCCGGCGCGGCCCCGGCGGCTTGCCGGTCGGCGTGCAGCTCGTCGGCCGGCCAGGGGAGGATGCGCGGCTCCTCGCCGTGGCGCTCTTCGCCGAGGCGGCGCTTCGGACCGGCGCATGAGCCTGGCGAGCAGCGCGACCGCGCGCCGGCCGGCGCACGGCGCCTTGCTGCTGCTGGCCGCGACCAGCCTGTTCTGGGGTCTGAACTGGCCGGTGATGAAGCTGGCGCTCGCCGGCATTCCGGTGCTGCCGTTCCGCGCGCTCTGCCTCCTCGTCTCGGGACCGGCGATGCTGGCGGTCGCGCGGCTCGGCGGCGACCGCCTCGCGCTGCCGCGGCGCGAGTTCCGGCAGCTGCTGCTCGCGTCGCTGTTCAACGTCACGCTCTGGCATCTCTTCACCGGCTACGGCCTGTCGCTGATGCCGGCGGGGCGTGCCAGCATCATCGCCTACACCATGCCGGCCTGGGCGACGCTGCTCGGCGTGCTGTTCCTGGGCGAGCGGCTGACGCCGGCGCGCGGCGCGGCGCTCCTCCTCGGCTTGAGCGGGGTCGGCGCGCTGGTGCTGCCGAATCTCGGCGCCATTGCCGCGGCGCCGCTGGGCGCGGCGTCGATGATCCTCGCCGCGTTGTCCTGGGCGATCGGGACGGTGGTGACGAAGCGTTGCCGCTGGACCGGCTCGGTCGCGGCGCTGACCGGCTGGCAGCTCTGCCTCGGCGGCGCCCCCATCGTCGCGGCGGCGCTGATCGTCGGGCCGTTTCCCGGCCTGGCGCGCGCCGACGCGGCGACCATCGCCGCGCTCGGCTACGTCATCATCTTCGCCATGCTGATCGGGCAATGGGGCTGGTTCGCCGTGCTGGCGCGGCTACCGGTGACGCAAGCCTCGATCGGCACGCTTGCCATCCCGGTGATCGGCGTGCTGTCGTCGTCGCTGCTGCTCGGCGAGCCGCTCACCCTCGAGGAGCTGGTGGCGCTGGTGCTGGTCGTGGCGGCGCTGGCGCTGTCGCTCCGTCCCGGCGCCGCCCGCCGCTGAGGCGGGAGTTGCATCGCCGCGCCGCTTGCGCCAGCCTCGTCGACGATGCGTCTTGCCCGTTCCGCCGCCGCCCTGTTGCTGCTCGCCCTCACGCAATGCGGCAGCGAACTGCAGCCTTACGAGACCGTGCCGCCGGCGCTCACCAAGGCCGAGCAGCAGGCGGCCAAATCCGGCGCCGCCAGCGAGACCCGCGTCGCCGTCTGCTACAACGTGCTCACCACCACCGCCGCCGCGGTGCGCGCCATCGCCGCGGCGAGCTGCGGCGCCGACCTGGTGCCGCATCCGATCGGCCGCGACCTCAGCCTCGCCAATTGCCCGCTGCTGCTGCCGGCGCGCGCCACCTTCGCCTGCCGGAAATCCTGACCAACACGTGATCAAGGGCCGGGTGCCGCCGGTGCTATCGTCGGCCGGCACTGTCGGCCGGCGAAGGCCGCAGCACAGGGGGAAACCATCGATGAGCAGCCAAGAGACCGCCGTACCGCGTCTGCTGATTCCGGGCCTTGCCGGGCTTTACCGGTCGCTGGCGCCCTACAGCTATTCCTTCATGCGCTTCTGCGTCGGCGCGATGCTGGTTCCGCACGGCTACGCCAAGCTCTTCAATGGCGGCGCCGCGGGCCTCGCCAACGGCTATTTCGTCAAATGGGGCTTGGCGCCGCCGCTCGCCTGGGCCTACGCGATCGCGCTCCTCGAATTCGTCGGCGGCATCCTGCTGGCGGTGGGATTGCTGACGCGGCCGGTGGCGCTGCTCATCGCCTTCGAGATGGCGGTCGCGGTGCTCACGGTGCATCTGCCCAATGGCTTCTTCTGGATCGCGAAAGGCTACGAGTACCCGTTGCTCTGGGGGCTCCTGGCGCTGGCCGTCGCCTGCCGCGGCGGCGACCTTCTGTCGGTCGACCGCGCCATCGGCAAGGAGTTCTGAGCGGGAGCGCGGCGCGTCGGCGCCGGGTCCGCGCGGCCGCGTGCCCCAGGAATCGAAAGGCCCCCGGGAGCGGCTCCCGGGGGCCTTTTCGCCGGCCGCGCCGTTCAGCCTTGGCTCGGCTTCGTCGTCTTCTTCTTTGCGGCCTTCTTCTTCGTCGACTTCTTGGCGGTCTTCTTCTTCGTGGTCTTCTTCGCAGTCGTCTTCTTCGCCTTCGCAGGCGTCTGGGTCTGAGTTTGGGTCTGCGCCTGTGCCAGCATCGGGACGGTCGACGCCGCAACAAACGACAACAGGGCAAACGCGGTAATCAGCGCCTTCATAACATGCTCCTAGATCTGGGAGGACTTTGCTTGCACCGTTTTAGGGGTGGCCGCCGCGTGCCGCGAGCAGGCTCGGACAGCACGCCGACGACCGAATGTTACCATGCTTCATGCGCAGGGGGAAGTTTTCCGCAGGAAAAAGTCGGTCTTTTTCCAGCCGAGACCACACGAAAGCAAGGGCTCGTCCTCGCGCATACTTCGCCGGATAGGACTAAGATAGAAATAATTGGTTAATAGGCCGTGCCGCGCGCAAATATGCGTCATTTTGCCGCAAAAGATGGCGGCGCCGGCACGCGCGTCCGCTTCGCCCGCCGCTGGCGCGAGACCGGCGCGCCGCCCAGCGAATAAAATTGTAGAAAAATTCTCAGAAGAATTCATCCGCTATAATCTCAATAATGGCCCGTCCAGTCTCATGTATTCACTTGATCTTCTATGTATTATTTCTTGCTGATTAATGTTGCATTAAGAGTTGCCAACCAGACTTCCTCGCGTCGCTCTTATGGCGCAGGAGGCAAGACTGTCATGGCCACCGTGATGACCAGGTTTCTTCGGCGATGCGGCGGCGCGGCCGCGATCGGCGACCGCCGGCCCGGCGACGCCGGCTGAGCGCAGCGCCATCGCGATCATGCCGCCGGACGGGAGCCGCCGCAGGGCGACTTCCGTCTCCGGAGCGGGCAGCCGGAACCGGCTGTACCGTCTTCCACGGCGGGATGCATCGGAGAAACCCATGCCCCTGGCCACCACCCTGATCGATTGGATCGCGCTGTTCGCCGTCATCTCGGCGCTCGTCGCCGCGGCGATCACCGACGCCTCGACCTATCTCATCCCGCACCGCTATCCCGCGGCGGTGGTGCTCGCCTTCGCTCTCTACGCCATCGGCAAGCCGGCGCCGGTCTGGCTGCAGGGCGTCGCTGCGGCGGCGCTGCTGCTGGCGGGCGGCATCCTGCTCTTCGACCGCGGCGTGCTCGGCGGCGGCGACGTCAAGCTGCTGGCCGCGGCGGCGCTGTGGGCCGGATTCGACCAGCTCGCGCTCATGCTGCTCGTGACCGCGCTGGCCGGCGGCGCGCTGGCGCTGGCGCATCTGTCGCCGCTGCGCCGGCTGATGCCGGCGCGGCCGGGGACGATGCCCGCCGGCGATCTGCGCAGCCGGCTGCAACAGCCGATCCCCTTCGGCGTCGCCATCGCCGTCGGCGGCGTCGCCGTCGCCCTCGCCCGCTCCGCGTCCTGAACACGGGAGGCCCTCATGTCGCCCCGACGCCTCGTCTTCATCCTCATTGCCCTCCTCGCCGGCGGGGCGACGATCTTCCTCGGCCGCGCCTGGCTTGCCGCGGAGCGCACCGTGCATGTCGAGGCGAAGGCGCCGCCGCCGCCGGCGCAGAAGCCGAGCAAGATGGTCCTGGTCGCGCACGGCGATCTCCATGCCGGGCAGTTCGTGCGGCCGGAGAATCTGCACTGGCAGGCCTGGCCCGACGGCGGCATCGCCCCGACCTACATCGTGTCCGGCCAGCATCAGCTCGAGGATTATGTCGGCGCGATCGTGCGCAACGGCATCGGCGACGGCGAGCCGATCACCGACGCGCGGGTGGTGCGGCCGGGGGACCGCGGCTTCCTCGCCGCGGTGCTGCGGCCGGGATATCGCGCGGTGACCGTGGCGCTGACCCCGTCCGAGGCGCTCGCCGGCCTGGTCTTTCCCGGCGACCATGTCGACCTGATCGCGACCCTGGCGCTGACCGACCCCAGCGCCAAGGACGACGCCGGCGGCTCGCCGACGCAGCATCACGCGAGCGAGACCGTGCTCACCGATCTGCGCGTGCTGGCGCTCGACCAGCGCGCCGACGATCAGAGCAAGCAACCGGCGGTCGCCAAGACGGCGACCCTCGAGGTCACGCCCAAGCAGGCCGAGGTGATCGCCGTCGTCGGCGAGATCGGCAAGCTGTCGCTCAGCCTGCGCAGCCTGGAGCAGGACGAGGCGCCCGCCGCCAACGACGAAGGCGCCGCGCTCAGCTACACCTTCGACAGCGACGCCACCCGGCTGATCCGCCCGCCGATGCGCCACGTCGACAAGCAGAAGATCCTGGTGGTGCGCGGGTCCAAGGTCATGGAGACGGACTTTGCCGGCGGCGTCGCCACCGGCGGCGGGGGCGGCGGCGGCAGCAGCGGCGGCGGCGGCGCGCCGAAGGATACCGCCCGCCACGGTCAACAGATCGATTAGCGAGAAGGGCAGTCCTATGACCCGCATTGCCATCCGATTGGCCGCGCTGATCCTGGCGCTCGCCCCCGCGACGATGCTCGCGCCGGCCGCGATCGCGGCCGCCCCGAGGGTCGTCAGCACCGTCGGCGCGCCGCTGGCGATCGAGGTCGGCAAGGGGCAGCTCATCCATCTCGACCATGCCGTCGACAGCGTGTTCGTCGCCGATCCCGACGTCGCCGACGTCCAGGTGAAATCGCCGACGCTCATCTACATCTTCGGCAAGTCGGGCGGCGAGACCACGCTCTACGCCGTCGGCGCCAACGACCAGGTGGTGCTGAACCTCGCGGTGCGCGTGCGTTACGACGTGCCGCTCATCGAACAGGCGATCCACAACATGGCGCCGCACAGCGCGGTGTCGGTCGCCTCGATCGACAATTCGGTGGTGCTCCAAGGCACCGTCTATTCGGCCGCCGAGGGCGACGATATCCGCCGCGTCGTCGAGCATTTCGTCCCGGATCCGAAGAAGCAGTTCGTCAACAAGATGCGGGTGGACGCGCCGAACGAGGTGCAGCTGCGGGTGCGGGTGGCCGAGGTCGATCGCAACGTCATCAAGGAGCTCGGCATCAACTGGGAGAGCATGTTCGGCGTCGGCAACTTCGTCTTCGGGCTGGCCACCGGACACGCCGTGCTCAACGCGATCCCCGGCACCGGCACGTCGTTCTTCAACACCTTCAACACGCGCACGGCGGTGCCGCAGGCGACGTCGCTCGACACCGTGAACAACATCTCCACCGGCTTCAACGCCGGAAACTCGAACCTGAACGCCCTCATCGACGCGCTCGACAAGCAGGGGCTGATCACCATCCTCGCCGAGCCCAACCTCAGTGCCGTCTCCGGCGAGCCCGCGAGCTTCCTCGCCGGCGGCGAATTCCCGGTGCCGGTGCCGCAAGCCGTGGCCAACACCGGCATTCCGCAGATCACCATCGAGTGGAAGAAGTTCGGCGTGAGCCTGAACTTCGTCGCCACGATCGACGTCAACAACCGCATCAGCATCCACGTCCAGCCCGAGGTGAGCCAGCTCTCCTCGCAGGGCTCGGTGACCATCAGCGGCATCGTGATCCCGGCGCTCACCGTGCGACGCGCCGAGACGACGATCGACGTGGCCAGCGGCCAGAGCTTCGCCATCGCCGGGCTGCTGCAGAACAACGTCAACCAGACCATCAACAAGTTCCCCTGGCTCGGCGACGTTCCCGTGCTCGGCGCGCTGTTCCGCTCCGACACCTTCCTGCGCAACGAGTCCGAGCTGGTGATCATCGTCACGCCCTACATCGTCCGCCCGGCGCCGACGGCCGCCCGCCTGCAGACCCCGGTCGACGGCTACACGCCCTCCACCGACAAGCAGCTGCTGCTCTACGGCCAGGAGTACCAGCAGCAGATCGGCCCGCCGCACCCGCAGGCGCCGGTCACCAGCACCGGCAACGGCCTGATCGGCCCGGTCGGCTTCGAGCTCGAGTGAGGACAGACATGACCCAGCGGCTCCTTCTCTGCCTGTGCGCCGGCCTCGGCGCGATGCTCGCCGCGTGCGCCGCCGACGACACCCCGGCTCGGCCCGCCGCGACGCCGAAGCAGCTCAAGGTCGAATACACCGAGCTGAAGCATCCGACCGGCTTCGTCCCCGCGGGCGCCCAGCTCGCGCCGGGCGAGGCCGAGAAGCTCGGCGCTTTCCTCGACGGCGCCCGCATCACCGCCGAAGACCACGTCTATCTCGAGGTCGCGGGCGACGACCGCTTCGCGGCGCAGCGCATCGGCAGCGTCAGCCGCGTGCTGGCCGAGCGCGGCATCGGCGCCAAGGTGCTGCCGGCGAGCGACAAGGAGGTCGGCGCAGACCAGCTCCTGGTCAAGGTCGAGCGCTACGTGGTGACCTTGCCCGATTGTCCGGACTGGACCAAGTCGCCCTACCAGTTCCACGACAACGAGGTGGGCAGCAATTTCGGCTGCGCCAACACCACCAATCTCGGTCTGATGGTCGCCGATCCCCGCGACCTCGTCATCGGCCGCGCCCTCGGGCCGGAGGAAGGCGATCCCGCGATGGCGGCGATCGCGCGCTACCGCGCGGGCAAGCCCAAGGATCTGCCGGGCGCGAGCTCCGGCGGCGGCGGCTATTCGCCGGTCACCATCCAGATGCCCGGCGGCGGCACCGGCGGCGGCGAGAGCAGCGGCAGCAGCAGCAGCGGGCAGTAGCCGATGATGGGCGAGGCAGCCAAAGCGGAGCCGGTCGGCGGCAGCAGGCAGCGCTTCGTCGCGTGCGTCGCCGACGACGTCACGCGCGAGGCGGTGAGCCGCGCCGTGGCGCAGCTCGGCTGGGCGAACGCCAAGGTGCGCGCCGGCGGCCTCGATGCGGCGCGCCGCTCCATCGACATCACCGCGCCGCCGGCGCTGGTGCTCGTCGACCTCTCCGATGCGCACGAGCCGCTCGAGGGGATGCACGAGCTGCAGCAGCTTTGCGGGCCGTCGACGCGCTTCCTCGCCATCGGCTCGATCAACGACGTCAGCCTCTACCGCCAGCTCGTCGGGCTCGGCGTCGCCGACTATCTGGTCAAGCCGGTGTCGAGCGAGGTCCTGTGCGAGGCCTTCGTCGCGGCGATGCGCAGCAACGCGGCGACGAACGAGGCCCGGCAGACCCGGCTCTTCGCCTTCATCGGCGCACGCGGCGGCGTCGGTGCGACCACGCTCGCGGTCTCGACCGCCTGGCTGCTGGCGCACGAATTCAGGCTGCGCACGGCGCTGATCGATCTCGACCTGCATTTCGGCAACCTCGCGCTCAGCCTCGACCTCGAGCCCGGGCGCGGCCTGCGCGAGGCGCTGGAGAACCCCGACCGCACCGACAGCATGCTGCTCGCCTCGGCGATGGTGACGGAGGGCGAGAAGCTGCCCATCCTCGCGACCGAGGAGTCGCTCGAGGAGCAGCTGTTGTTCGACGGCGGCGCCGTGGCGCCGCTGCTCGCGGCGCTGTCGCAGGACTATGATTGCCTCGTCGTCGACCTGCCGCGCAGTCTCGACGCCATGGCGCGCCAGGTGATCGCGCTCGCCGACGCGACGGTCGTCGTCACCGACCTGTCGCTGTCGGCGCTGCGCGACGCGGTGCGCCTCGTCGATCTCGCCAAGGCGCTCGAGGCGCGCGGCAAGCCGCTGCTGGTGGCCAACCAGGTGGGCGCGGACCATCGCGGCGAGATCGGCCGCCCCGAGTTCGAGCGCGGCATCGGCGGCGCTCTCGACCACGCCGTGCCGTTCGACGTCAAGGCCGTCGTCGCCGCCGCCCATGCCGGCAAGGCGGTGGCCGACGCCGCCCCCGGCAGCAAGGCGGCCGGCGAGATGCGCAAGCTCGCCGCCCGGCTCGCCGGGCGCGACGAGGAGAAGCCGCGCGGCGGAATTTTGGCGAGGTTCAAGAAGTGATTTTCGGCAAACGCGACACCGAAGGCGGGCTCCAGGCCCGCATCCACGCGCTGAACGCCCGTCGCGAGCGGCCGCCGCTGGCGCCGGTCGCGCCGGCGGCGCCGGACGGGTCCGGTCCGGACCG
>JASHTP010000559.1 GCA_030040495.1 Alphaproteobacteria bacterium | reverse complement strand
TGCGACGTCGGCGACCCGGCGCAGTGCGACGCGCTCGCCGCCGCCGTCCGGCGCGAGATCGGCGCCATCTCGGTGCTGGTCAACAATGCCGGCATCATCCGCCGCGGCACCGTCGCCGATCCCAAGGCGCGCGCCGATTGGGACGCGACGCTGCGGGTCAATCTCGACGGGCCCTATCTCATGGCGACGGCGTTCCTCGATCAGCTCAAGGAAAGCCGCGGCGCGATCGTCAATATCGGCTCGATCCAATCCTTCGTCGCGCTGCCGAATTCCGCCGCCTACACCACCTCCAAAGGCGGCGTGCGCGCGCTCACCAAGGCGCTCGCCATCGAGCTGTCGCCGCTGGGCATCCGCGTCAACGCCATCGGCCCCGGGCTCATCGCCACCCCGCTCAACGCCAAGGCCCGCGAGAATCCCGCCTACATGAAGAATTTCGAGGGCCGCATTCCCTTGGGCCGCATCGGCATGCCGGAGGACATCGCGCCGGTCGCGGTGTTCCTCGCCTCCGACATGGCGCGCTACGTCACCGGCGTCACCCTGCCGGTGGATGGCGGCTTCCTCGCCTATTGAGGGTGCCGCGTCGCCGCGGTAATCGCCGCTATGGGACCGGGCGGCCCGGCGTTGAAAATATCTTTATAGGTTGCTAAACAGCCGGCGGCGCTGCCCTTTTCGCGCGCCACGTCGCATCGCGCGGCAACGCGCGCCGCGCGCCATCGTCCGAGCAACAGGGCCGCTTTCCCGCGGCCAGAAACCGGTGAGGAAGACCCATGCCTAGACCATCCCATCCGCAGACTCCCACCCGCATGCTGCACCGCCTGCTGCTCGCCGGCGCCGCGGCGACGACGCTTGCCCTCGGCGCTTCGGCCTGGGCGGCGGAGCCGATCAAGATCGGCGTCATCGGCGAGGAATCCTCGGTCGCCGGCGCCTCCCTCACCAAGGCGGCGCAGATGGCCGCCGACGAGATCAACGCCAAGGGCGGCGTCGACGGCAGGAAGCTCGAGATCATCACCTATGACGACCATTCCTCGGCCGCGGACGCGGTGCGCGCCTTCCAGCGCGCGGTCAACCAGGACAAGGTCTCGGCCGTGGTCGCCACCTACATCAGCGAGGTGGCGCTCGCCATCGAGCCGTGGTCGGCGCGCCTGCACATGCCCCTGATCACCGCGGGCGCCGCCAGCACGGACATCCCGAAGCACGTGCATGACGATTACGCGCATTACAAATACACCTTCATGGGCTGGCTCAACTCGGCCTTCATCGCCCAGTCGATCTGCGATGCCGAGCAGGACATGCTGGTCGGGCCGTTCCACATGAAGACGGCCGTGGTCATGAGCGAGGACGCCGCCTGGACCACGCCGCTCGACGAGGCCTATCTGAAGTGCCTGCCGAAGGCGGGGCTCAAGGTGCTCGACCACATCCGCTTCAACCCCGACACCACCGACTTCACGCCGATCTTCAACAAGATCGAAGGCGAGCATCCCGACGTGATCATCACCGGCATCAGCCATGTCGGCGTGCAGCCGACGGTGCAGTGGCACGACCAGCAGGTGCCGATCCCGATGGCGGGCCAGAGCTCGCAGGCGACCACCAGCTCCTTCTGGAAGGACACCAACGGCGCCGCCGAGGGCGTGATCACCGCCAGCGCCGCGGCGCCGGGCGTCGCCACCACCCCCAAGACCGTGCCCTTCACCAACGACTACATCAAGCGCTTCGGCGACACGCCGGCCTATGACGGCTATACCGCCTACGACATGATCTATGTGCTCGCCGAGGCCATCAAGCGCGCGGGCTCGACCGATCCCGACCGGATGGTGGAGGCGCTGGAGAAGACCGACTATGTCGGCACCATCGGCCGTATCAAGTTCTACGGCAAGGACGAGCTCTACACGCACGGCCTCGAATATGGTCGGGGCCTGGTGACCGGCGTCGACATCCAGTGGCAGAGCGGCAAGCAGGTCGCGGTCTGGCCGAAGGAGTTGGCGCAGGGCAAGGTGATCTTCCCGACCTTCGTCAAGCTGCCGCAGCAGGCCGCCAAGTAGCGCCTCGCGGGTCGCACCGGAGCTGCGCGCGCCGGCGCCCTCCCGGGCGCCGGCGGCGGAGCCCGGTTCCCAGAGTGGAGCGATGGTCGGACTGCAGATCCTGATCGACGGCTTCGCCATCAGCTCGCTCTATGGGCTCGGCGCCGTCGGATTCACCCTGATGTTCGGCGTCTCCGGGGTGCTCAATCTCTCGCATGGCGGCATCATGGTCGTCGCCGCGGTGTGCGGCTGGCTCGCCGCCGGCGATCTCGGGCTCGGCGTCTATGCCGGGACGCTGGTCGGCGTGCTTGCCGGCATGCTCGCCGCCTACGCCACCTATTTCGTCGTGGTGCGGCCGATCCAGCGCTCGCGCGCCATTCCGCGCGAGGAGACGGAGATCTTCGTGCTCACCGGCACGCTGCTCTGGGGCATCATGATCCAGGACGGCATCGCCTACCTCTTCACCGACAACCCCGTGACCACCCGGCCGCTGATCTCGGGCGTGACCAGCATCGCCGGGGTGCGCACGCCGCAGAACGAGATCATGATCGCCGCGCTCTGCTGGGCGGCGATCGGCCTGCTCTGGCTGCTGGTCAACCGCACGCGCGCCGGCAAGGCGCTGCTCGCGGCGTCGATGAATCCGCGCGGGCTCACCTTGCTGGGATTCGAGCTGTCGCGCATGTACCTGCTGGTGTGGACGATCTACGGCGTGCTCGCCGGCATCGCCGGCGTGCTGCTCGCCTCCTTCCTCGGCGTCAGCTCCGCCAATGCCGGCCAGCTCACCGCGAGCGCCTTCTCCATCGTCGTGCTCGGCGGGCTCGGCAGCGTCTCCGGCTCGCTCGTCGCCGCCTATCTCGTCGGCTATCTCGAGACGATCACCGCCTATCTCATCGCGCCGACCTTGCGGCCGATCCCGGCGCTGCTGCTCCTCGTGCTCGTCGTCTATCTGAGGCCGCAGGGCCTCCTCGGCCGGCGCTGAGGAGCCCGCCTTGCCCGCCCGCATCCTGCGCTCGCGCCTGCTGTGGATCGGAATCGGCCTGGTCGTCCTCGCCGCGCTGCTGCCTTTCTGGCTCTCCGCCTATCTGCTCGGCATCCTCACCGCCGCCTATTACTTCGGCGTCTTCGCCATGGCCTGGGACCTGCTCTTCGGCTTCGCCGGCGAGGTCAATTTCGGGCCGACCTTCCTCATCGGCCTCGGCGCCTACACCGGGGCGATCCTCGACAATCAATGGGGCCCGCCGATCCCGGTCTGCATCCTCGCCGGCGCCGCCGTCGCCGTCCTCGGCGGGCTGCTGCTGGCGCTGCCGGCGTTGCGGCTGCGCGGCCCCTATTTCGGCCTGGTGACGCTGGTGGCGGTGCTGCTGCTGCAGAACGCCATCGTCATCTTCGCCGGCGTCACCGGCGGCGAGATCGGCATGACGGTTCCCGACGTGCTGTCGATCGACGCCACGGTCAATTACTGGTACGCGCTCGCCTTCCTCGCCGTCTGCGCCGTCATCCTCTTCGGCCTGTCGCGCTCGGCGATCGGCCTCATCCTGCAGGCGAGCGGCCAGGACGCGGTCGAGGCGCAGGCGCTCGGCTTCAACGTCACCAAGCACAAGCTCGCCGCCTTCTGCATCAGCGCGCTCTTCTCCGGCCTCGCCGGCGCGATGCTCGTCTTCTACGAGGGCGCCGCCTCGGTCGACACCGTGATCGACATCTCGATCGGCGTCCAGGTCATCATCGCCGCCGTGCTCGGCGGGCGGCGCACCATCCTCGGCGCCGTGCTCGGCGCCATCTTCCTCATCCTCGCCACCGAGTTCCTGCGCCCGCTCGGCCAGCTCAACACCTTCGTCGTCGCCGCCGTCGCGCTGGCTGTCATCCTGTTCTGGCCCGACGGGCTGCTCGGCTACGTGCTGCGCCGCGGAGAGCGCGAATGAGCGGCGAGCCGCGGCTCCAGGTGCGCGGCCTCGTCAAGCGCTTCGGCGGTCTCGTCGCCGTCAACGGCATCGATCTCGACATCCGTCCCGGCGAGATCCTCGGCCTCATCGGCCCGAACGGCTCCGGCAAGTCGACGGTGATGAAGCTGATCATGGGCATCGAGCGGCCCGACGCCGGCGCCGTCCGCCTCGACGGCGTCGATCTCGCCGGCCGGCCGCCGCACCGCATCGCCCGCTCCGGCATCGGCATCGTCTTCCAGCATTCGCGCCCGCTGCACCGGCAGACGGTGCTGGAGAACATCAAGCTGGCACTGTTGCCGGATTCGCTGCTGCGCCTCGCCGCCGCGCCCGGCGTCGACGAGCGCGCCCGCGCCATCGCCGAGCGCGTCGGCCTCGGCGCGGTGATGCACCGCCATCCCTCGACCCTGCCTTTCGCCGATCTCCGCCGCATGGAGATGGCGAAGGCGATCGCCCGCGATCCCCGCGTGGTGCTCGTCGACGAGCCCTTCGCCGGCCTCACCGGCGGCGAGGTCGCGGCCTTTTCCGAGCTCATCCGCGGCTTCCGCGCCGAGGGCCGCGCCGTGCTCCTCGTCGACCACAACGTCAAGAGCGTGGCGGCGCTGGTCGACCGCGTGCTCGCCATGTATCTCGGCGAGCGCATCGCCGAGGGCACCGCCGACGAGGTGATGCGCGACGAGACGGTGCGGCGCGTCTATCTCGGCGGCAAGATCGAGGCGGTGGCGCAGCGCGCCGCCGCCGCGGCGAGCGCGCCGCTGCTCGAGCTCGACGAGGTCAGCGTGCTCTACGGCAAGGCGCAGGCGCTCGACAAGGTGAGCCTGCGCGTCCACGAGGGCGAGTTCGTGTCGATCGTCGGCCTCAACGGCGCCGGCAAGACCACCCTCTTCAACGCCGTCTCCGGCCTCGTCCCCCATAACGGCGCGATCCGCTACGCCGGCAAGAGCCTCGCCGGCATGACCGCCGGCGCCATCGCCCGGGCCGGCATCGCGCAATGCCCCGAGACGCGCGAGCTCTTCGGCGATATGAGCGTGCGCGAGAATCTCGATCTCGGCGGCCAGCACCTGCCGCGCCAATCGCGCGCGCGCCAGCTCGACTGGCTGCTCGAGCTCTTCCCCATCCTCAAGGAGCGGGCCTCGCAGATGGCGCGCACGCTGTCGGGCGGCGAGCAGCAGATGCTGGCGATCGCCCGCGCGCTGATGATGCAGCCGAAGCTGCTGATCCTCGACGAGCCGACGCTCGGCCTGGCGCCGGTCATCCTCGAGCTTCTGTCGAAGGCGCTGGAGCGGCTCCGGCAGAGCACCGACATCACCGTGCTGCTCGGCGAGCAGAACGTCACCTTCGCCCTGCCGCACGCCGACCGCGTCTACCTGCTCGAGCACGCCCGCATGCTCTGGGAAGGCCCCCCCGCGCGCTTCGCCGAGGAGATGGGCACGGGGTATCTGTAGAGACACGCTGCAATCCCGGCATTCCCGCCTTTGCAGCCTTCTCTTGACGAAAATTCGAACATGTTCGACTATCCCCCGAACCCCCGGGAGGGAGCCTCGATGGCACCGCGCAAATCCGCCCTCGTCACCGGCGCCTCGAGCGGCATCGGCCGCAGCGTCGCGCTGGCGCTGGCGCGCGCCGGCTGGGACGTGGCGATCAATTACAGCCGCAGCGAGGCCCAGGCGCGGGCGGTCGCGGCCGAGGCCGAAGGCCTCGGCGCCAAGGCGCTGCTCTGCCGGTGCGACGTCGCCGAGGATGCCGGAATCCGCGCCATGCTGGCCGCCGTCGATGCCGCCTTCGGCAAGCTCGACGCCCTCGTCAACAATGCCGGCACCACCACCAAGGTCAGGCCCGGCGACCTCGAGGCGCTGTCGGTCGAGGAGTGGGACCGAATCTTCGCCGTCAATGTGCGCAGCGTCTTCCTGGTGACGCGCGCGGCGCTGCCGCTGCTCAGGAAGGCGCCTTCGCCTGCCATCGTCAACACGGCGAGCATCGTCGGGCTGCGCCCGGGGCCGCAGCCGCTGCCCTATGCCGCGAGCAAGGCGGCGGTGGTCAACCTGACCAAGACCTTGGCGCTCGCTCTCGGCCCCGAGATCCGCGTCAACGCCGTGGCGCCGGGCTGGATGGAGGGCGACTGGATGAAGCGCATGCTCGGCGACAAGTACGAGGAGCTGATGGCGCGGCGGGCGAAGCTCACGCCGCTGAAGCGCGTCGTCACCGCGGACGATGTCGCGGACTCCGTGCTGTCGCTCATCGAGGGAAACCGCTTCGTCACCGGCGAGATCGTCGTCGTCGATGGCGGCTTCTCGAGCTCGACCTGAGGCGCGCCGATGCTCGAGGGCGTCGTCCCGTTCCCGCCCGATTTCGCCCGGCGCTACCGCGAGCGGGGATATTGGCGCGACCGCTCGCTGGCGCAGGAATTCGCCGACGCCTTCCGCGCTTTCGGCCCGCGCACCGCGGTGATCGACGGCGAGCGGCGCTTCACCTATGCCGAGATCGACGCGCTCTCCGACAATCTCGCGCTCAACCTGCTGGAGCTCGGCCTCAAGCCGCTCGACCGGATCGTGCTGCAGCTGCCCAACTGCGCCGAGTTCGTGCTGCTCTATTTCGCGCTGCAGAAGCTCGGCGCCATCCCCATCGCCGCGCTGGCGAGCCACCGCTATGCCGAGCTCTCCCAGTTCACCCGCCTCGCCGAGGCCGTCGCCTGCGCCTATCCCGAGCGCCAGGGCGAGTACGATTTCGCGCCGATGGTGGCGCGGGTCCGCGCCGAGAATCCCTGCCTGCGCTTCGCTCTCGTGCTGGGCGCGCCGCGCGCCGGCGAGATCGCGCTCGGCGAGCTCATCGAGCGCCCGGCCGCGCTGCCGAGATCGCGGCTCGCCGGGATCGCCATCGACCCGACCGATCCCTGCATCTTCCAGCTCTCCGGCGGCACCACCGGCGTGCCCAAGCTCATCCCGCGCACGCACAATGACTATGCCTACAATTCCCGCACCGCTGCCGAGGTCTGCGGCGTCACCGGCGGCTCGGTGCTGCTGCTGGCGCTGCCCATCGCGCACAATCTGCCGCTCGCCTGCCCGGGCCTCCAGGGCTTCCTGCTGAACGGCGGCACGGTGGTGCTCTGCCCCAGCACCCGGCCCGAGGCGATCTTCCCGCTGATCGCCCGGCACCGCGTCACCCACATCAAGGTGGTGCCGGCGCTGCTCATCCGCCTCATCAACAGCCCCGAGGCGACGCGCTTCGACACCTCCTCGCTGCGCTACATCCAGAGCGGCGGCCAGCGGCTTCAGCCCGAGGTGCGGCTCAAGACCAGGGCGCTCATCCCCTCCTGCTTCGTGCAGGAGAATTTCGGCATGTCGGAAGGCACGCTGTTCTTCGTGCGCATCGACGATCCCGAGGAGGTCCGGCTCGAGACCGTCGGCCGGCCGATCTCGCCCGACGACGAGGTGCGGCTTCTCGACGACGACGACAACGAGGTGCCCGACGGCGAGGTCGGCGAGCTCTGCGTGCGCGGCCCCTACACCTTGCGCGGCTATTACGGCGCGCCCGAGCACAATGCCCGGGCCTTCACCAGCGACGGCTTCTACCGCTCGGGCGATCTCATGCGCCGGCATCCCTCGGGCAGCTACATGGTCGAAGGCCGCAAGAAGGATCTGATCAACCGCGGCGGCGAGAAGATCAGCGCCGAGGAGATCGAGAATCTGATCCTGTCGCATCCCGCGGTGCAGAACGTCGCCTGCATCGCCATGCCCGACCCGGCGCTCGGCGAGCGCATGTGCGCCTGCGTCGTGCCGCGGCCCGGCGCGCGGCTCGCGCTCGACGAGCTGGTCGGGTTCCTCGCCGGCAAGGAGATCGCCCGGTTCAAGCTGCCGGAGCGGCTGGAGCTGATGAGCGAGTTCCCGCTGTCGAGCTTCGGCAAGGTGTCGAAGAAGGCGCTCGTCGAGGGGGTGGCGAGGAAGCTCGCCGCCGAACGCAGCGTTTCCTAGGAGAAGCCATGCGCATCATCGACCTCCATTGCTACCCCAACACCGAGCCCTGGATCCGCTGCCAGGGGCCCTATGTCGAGGCGCTGGCCAAGTACTGGAACCGGCAATGGAGCTGGAAGGAGGAGGACGCGGTGGTCGCCGAGTTCGCCGCCGCCGGCGTCGAGGCGGTGCTGGTGGCGCTCGATCTCGAGACCACCACCGGCACGCCGCCCTGCACCAACGAATACGTCAAGGGCATGCAGCAGCGCCACCCCGACCGCATCATCCATTCCTGGGCCGCGGTCGACCCCTTCAAGGGCGAGATCGCCCTCCAGCAGGCGCGCAAGGCGATCGCCGAGCTCGGCATGCTGGGCTTCCACTTCCACCCCATCATGGGCCATTTCGCCGTCAACGACCGCAGGCTCTACCCGCTGTTCGAGACCATCAACGCGTTGAAGGCGCCGGTGATGATCGATGTCGGCACCACCGGCATGGGCGCCGGCATGCCCGGCGGGCTCGGCGCCAAGATCCGCCACGCCCACCCTTCCTGCATCGACGAGCTCGCCGCCGACTTCCCCGAGCTCAAGATCGTCGCCGCCCATCCCGGCTGGCCCTGGGTCGACGAGATGACCGCCGTGGCGCTGCACAAGGGCAATGTCTATTGGGAGATGTCGGGCTGGGCGCCGAAATACTTCCCCGCCCAGCTCAAGACCGACATCCGCGCCCGGCTCCAGGACAAGGTGATGTTCGGCAGCGACTATCCCAGCATCCCCTACGACCGGCTGTTCAAGGAATGGCGCGAGCTCGGCTACAGCGACGCGGTGATGGAGAAGATCTTCCACCAGAACGCCGAGCGGATCCTGGGACTGTAAGCGGCAAGGCGAGGGCGCGTCCTTCGACAGGCTCGGGACGAGGGAAATCGAGCATGGCATCTTGGAAGATGCCATTGAGAAAAGCTCCTCATCCCGAGCCTGTCGAAGGACGCACCGGCGGCTTTGCCGCGCCCTCGCGCGGCTTGAGCCCGGCGATGAGCAGGCGGAAATGGCGGCGGAGCGCGGCGAGGCCGGGCTCGAGCTCGGGCCTGGCGGCGCCCAGCCATTGCCTGACCTCGGCGGCATAGATCGAGAAGATGGTGTAGGCGATCTCTTCCGCATCCTCGCCGGTGCCGATCTCGCCGCTGCGCTGCGCCGCGCGCACCAGCTCGGCAAGCCGCGCCAGCACCGCGCTGCGCCCCTCCCGGAAGCGCCGCGCCTGCGGCCCCGCGGAATAGAAGGTGAGCTCCTTGAGGACGATGCGCGAGAGATTGGGCTGCCGGCCGAAGAACTCGAAGAAGCGGCGGAAGATCTCGACGAGGCGCTCGATGAGCGGCGCCTCGGCCGGCGCCTCGGCGAAGGCGCGGGCGTTCATCGCCTCGATGTCGTCGTTGATGATGAGGAACAGCAGGTCGCGCTTGTCGCGGGCGTAGGAGAAGAGCGTGCCGAGCCCGACCCCGGCCTGGGCGGCGATGTCGCGCAAGGTGGTGGCGTCGTAGCCGCGGCGGATGAAGAGCCGGCGCGCCGCGCGGCTGATCCTCTCGAGCTTCTCCGCCTTGTTCCTCTCGCGCCGGCTCGGTTCCTTGCTGCGCAGCCGCACTCTCTGCTCCGAAGGTTCTGCTGCGCCGCTTAGCATGGCCGGCCGCGAGCCGGCAAGCGGCACGGCGACGGTATCGGTGCCGCCGCAGTCGAGTCAATTTTCACCACGGAGGCACGGAGGGCACGGAGGGCACGGAGTAAAGGGGGATATGGCGCGCGAAGCGCGCCGGTCCATTCTTCTCCGTGCCCTCCGTGCCTCCGTGGTGTTTCTTTCTCCCTGTCGCCAAACCCGTTTGGACTCCGACGGAATCTGCTTTAGGCTTTCCGCCATGAGCAAGTTCGGCGTCGGCCAGCCCGTCCCGCGCAGCGAGGATCCGCGCTTC
>JASHTP010000558.1 GCA_030040495.1 Alphaproteobacteria bacterium | reverse complement strand
GTTCGATCTGAGCTGCGCGGGCACGGGAACCCGGTTCGCGCTCGACGGAGGAGGCCTGTCATGAAAGTGATCGTGATCACCGACGCCCAGGGCAAGCTGCTGGGCGCCCATCGCAACGTCGCCATCAAGCAAGGCGGCGCGACCTTGTCGTTCCGCCCCGTGACCAACGAGCGGCAGAAGTCGCACGAGGTCGAGGTCGACGACGCGTTCTTCAGCCGTCCGCCCGAGGCCTGCCAGAAGGAACTGACCAGGATGGTCGCGGCGCTGCGCTGACGCGGCCGGCGAGAGAGCGGGGGAAGGGCCGGGCTATCGCCCCACCTCACCCTCCCGCTTCGCGGGTCCCTCCCTCTCCGCCCCCAAGGGGCGGAGAGGCGCAACCCGGCCGACCGCTCTGCGGTCGGCCCCGGAGGGTTCGCTCGCAAAGCGAGCGAACGGGTTGCGGGTGAGGTGGGGTGATTGACGCGCTGAGCGGCAAGCCCGCACGGTGCGGCTCTCGCGGTTGCTGGCGCAACCGCTGTCGCCGCCAACGACGAACGCGCTGGCGCGCGTTCGCGTTAGGGGCTCTCGCGGTTGCTGGCGCAACCGCTGACGCCGGCGCGCGCGAACGCGCTAGCGCGCGTTCGCGTTAGGGGCTCCCGCGGTTGCTGGCGCAACCGCTGACGCCGCCGCGCGCGAACGCGCTAACGCGCGTTCGCGCGCGGCATCAACGTGTTCGACGGCAGCTTCTCGTCGAGCACCTTCTTCGCGGTCTCGGCGCCGGCGGCGGGGAGGAGCTTGGGGTCGATGAGGCCGATCTGCACCAGCACCGAGGCCTGATCCCAGTAGATGTGCTCGTGATAGAGCTTGTCGCCGCGGAAATTGACGATGGCGACCAGCGGCACCTCGACATATCTGCCGGTCGGCTTCACGCCGGGCAGCATCCAGTCGATCTCGCGGTCATGGGTGAAGCAGAAGATCATCTCGTCGACGACGCGGTCGGCGCCGACCGTGCGCGAGATCGGGATGAGGCGCGTGTCGGCCGGGTTCGAGTTGACGAAGTGGTCGCGATAGAAGCGCGCCAGCTCCTCGGCGCCGACGCCGCCGGTCATGGTCGGGACGTGGTTGACGTAGGGCTCGGCCACCATCGTCGCCATGGTGGCCGCGACGTCGCGGGTGGCGAACTCGTGATAGCAATGCATGTCCCAGAGCGCGCTCAGATTGAACTGCGGCCCCAGCGCCTTGCGGAAGAGCGCGATCGAGCGCGAATGCGCCATCATCGCCGCCGGCTTGTCGAAATTGGCGCCGCCCTGGCGCGAGAAGGCGTGGTCGACGCCGGGATAGACGTAGATCTCGATGTCGGGACGGGCGGCGAAGGCCTGCTTGATCGCGCCCACCACCGGCGGCGGCGTCCAGCGGTCCTTCTCGCCCATGTGCAGCACCATCGGGCATTCGATCTTCGCCGCCTCGCCCAGCACCTTCTCGATGCCGACGCCGTAATAGGAGACGGCGCAATCGACGCCGAGCCGCGCCGCGCTGAGATAGGCCAAGAGCCCGCCGAGGCAGAAGCCGATGGCGCCGATCCCGCCCTTCAATTCCGGCAGACGGCGCAGCGCGGCGAGGGCGGCGGCGATATCCTCGACCGATTTGTCGACGTCGAACTTCTCGCGATAGGCGAAGGCCTGCTTGCGGTCCTCCTCGGTGAAGCCCAGCTCGATGCCGGGCTCGATGCGCCAGAACAGGTCCGGCGCCAGCACGACATAGCCCTCCTCGGCATAGTAGTCGGCGACGGAGCGGATATAGGCGTTGATGCCGAAGATCTCCTGCAGCAGCACGATGCCGGGGCCGCTGCCCTTCTCGGGCGTGGCGAGATAGGCCTTGAAGCTGCCGCCGTCCTTGGCCGTGACCGTGATGTAGCGCCCCGCCATCGAAGCCTCCCTGTACCGATTGGGAGGGAGGCTACGATCGGGCTCTACAACGAGTCAATGTGAGGCCTTGGCGAAGTCTCTGGCGCAAAGGTCGCAAAGGTTGCGCCAAGGGCGCCAAGGAGGCGAGGCCTGTCCGGTGTCCTTCGCGCATCCTTTGCGTCCTCCGCGCCAAGCCCTTCCGGCGGGCCCGCCGAAGACTTCGCTTCAGGAAATCGCCTCGCTCGCGACGCGCTCGACGCCGGCGGCTGCCATGGCGCACAGCGCCTCGGCGAGCGAGCCGGCGAGGTCGATGGCGCGGCAGCCATCCTCGATCAGCACCACGGCGAAGCCGCGGCGCCTGGCGTCGAGGGCGGAGTACTGGACGCAGAAATCGGTGGCGAGGCCGACCAGGAAAACCCGCTTGAAGCCGCGCTCGCCGAGATAGCCGGCGAGGCCGGTGGGCGTGCGCCGGTCGTTCTCGTAGAAGGCGGAATAGGAATCGATCGCCGGGCGGAAGCCCTTGCGCACGATGAGCTCGGCCCGCGGCAGACGGAGGCCGGGATGGAAGGCGGCGCCCGGCGTCTCCTGCACGCAATGATCCGGCCACAGCGTCTGCGCGCCGTAGGCGAGCTCGACGGTGTCGAAGGGCTTGCGGCCGGGATGCGCGCCGGCGAAGGATTGGTGCCCCGGCGGATGCCAGTCCTGCGTCAGCACGATGTGGGCGAAGCGCCCGGCGAGCCGGTTCACCACCGGCACCACCGCGTCGCCGTCGGGCACGGCGAGCGCGCCGCCCGCGCAGAAATCGTTCTGCACGTCGACGACGAGGAGGACGTCGCTTTCGCCCGGCCGCATGGCGCGCTCCTTTGCCGGCCGGAACGCTAGCATGCGCGGCGCTTCCCTTCCAACCGGCGCCGCGGCGGTCGCGAAACGGAGTCACCACCGAGACACGGAGAGCACGGAGAAGAAGTGTCGGGCGCGCGAAGCGCGCCATTCCTCGCTTCTCCGTGTCCTCCGTGCCTCCGTGGTCAATCCTTCTTGCAGGCGCTTGCTTTATCCGAAGCGTCGCCGCAGCCTAGGCGGCAAGAAGCGGACGGGAGGAGCGGATGGCGAGCTGGGCCTATCGCAAGGGCGTGCACGATCTGGGCCGCGGCTGCTATGCCTACCTGCAGCCGGACGGGACCTGGGGCTGGAGCAATTCGGGCCTCGTCGCCGACGGCGGCGAGAGCTTGCTGGTCGACACGCTCTTCGACCTCAAATGCACGCGCGAGATGCTGGCGGGGTTCCGCGCCGCGACGCCGGCGGCGCAGCGCATCGGCACGCTGGTCAACACCCATTCGAACGGCGACCACACCTTCGGCAACCAGCTCGTCGCCGGCGCCGAGATCGTCGCGTCGCGCGCCTGCGCCGAGGAGATGCGCCAGCGCCCGCCCGAGCAGCTGGCGGCGATGATGCGCAACTGGCAGGCGCTCGGCCCCGGCGCGGCCTTCTTCCACGAGGTGATGGGCACGCGCTTCGATTTCGAGGGCATCGCCCTCACCTTGCCCACCCGCACCTTCGAGCGCGCGCTCGAGCTCCGCGTCGGCGGCAAGGAGGTGCGCCTGGTCGAGGTCGGGCCGGCGCACACCGGCGGCGACGTCGTCGTTTACGTGCCGCAGGACCGCACCGTCTTCACCGGCGACATCCTCTTCGCCGGCGGCCATCCCGTGCTCTGGGCCGGGCCGGTCGGCAACTGGATCAGGGCCTGCGACCTCATCCTCGGCTGGGAGGTCGAGACGGTGGTCCCCGGCCACGGCCCCATCACCGACAAGGCGGGCGTCCGCGCGATGAAGCGCTATCTCGAATACGTCCGCGACGAGGCGCGGCGGCGCTTCGATGCCGGCATGGGCTACGAGGAAGCGGCGCGCGACATCTCGCTGGCGCCCTTCGCCGGCTGGACCGATCCCGAGCGCATCCTGGTCAACGTCGATGCGCTCTACCGCGAGTTCCGCCGCGACAAGGCGCCGCCCGACGCCATGGCGCTCTTCGCCGCGATGGGACGCTATCACGCGGAACGCAAGGCGCAGGCGGCGCAGTGAGGAGAGGCAGATGAAGCTCGTGACCTTCGAGACCGGCGGCGCCCGGCATATCGGCGCGCTGCTGCCGGGCGAGCGCGAGGCGGTCGATCTCACCGCCAGCGATCCCGCGCCTCATTTCCGCGACATGCTGGCGCTGATCGACGGCGGCGACGCGGCGCTCGACCAGGCGCGGCGCCTGCTGCAGCGCGCGGCGCGCAAGGTGGCGCTGGCGGAGGTCAGGCTGCTCGCGCCGGTG
>JASHTP010000557.1 GCA_030040495.1 Alphaproteobacteria bacterium | reverse complement strand
TCGACCGCCGGCGAGACGCTGGTCGACACCGTGATCGGCGTGCTGGCGCTGCAGCGGCGTCTGGCGCTGCCGCCGGGGACGCTGATCTCGCTCGAGCGGCTCGCGGCGGCGCCGCCCGATCAGCCGGCGGACGTGCCGCTGGCGCAGCGCACGACCTGGCCGGCGCTCGACGAGACGCTGGCGACGCTCGACCGCGTGCTGCCCGAGCTCGCCGCGCAGCTGCGCAGCGACCTTTCGCCGGCCTCTGGCGCGCAACTCGCCGGCACTTTGCTCTTCCTGATGAGCGCGCTTAACAGCGGCGTCTGGCCGGGCGCCGGCGCGGCGTCGGCGCTCGACGGCGCCGGCCGCCGCGATCTCCGCCTCAAGCTCGAGGACGATGTGGCCGAGCTGCGCCAGCTCGCCGCGTCGCAATCGGATGACTGGCGCGTCTATGTGCTGCCGCTGCTCGACGGCGCTATGGTGCGGCCGGTGCGACTCTATTTCCGTCGCCGCTCGGGCAAAGCCGCGGCCGGCGAGCAGGGCACGCGCTTCGTCCTCGAAGTCGAGATGAGCCGCCTGGGCGCGCTGCAGCTCGACGGCCTGGTGCGCCCGCAGCGCTTCGATCTCGTGCTGCGCAGCCACCGCCCCGTCGCGACCGAGCTGCGCCAGGAGATCGCCGAGATCTTCCGCAACGCCACCACCGCTTCCGGCCTCGCCGGCGACATCACCTTTACCACCGCCTCGCGTTTCGCCGTGGCGCCGCTCGACGCGCTGCGCCCCCATGTCGGCGTGACGGCCTAGGAGCCTGTCTCGGAAATGGGACGGGCTCCTAGCCGCGATCGCGCCAGGCGCCGCGCGCGAGCGAGGCGGCGATCGTCGTGCCGAAGACGATGAGCCCGAGCGCCACCATCAGGAAAAGCCCGGCCGGGCTGGAGCCGAGCAGCCGGAACGAGGCCCAGCCGCCGCCCACGGCGACGATCATGCGCAGCACGCCGGCGGTCAGCGGCCAAGCCATGCGCCCGGCGCCCTGCGAGCTGAAATAGAGCGCCATGCCGGCGCCGAAAGCGCCGTAGAACGGGCCGACCCAGCGCAGATAGACGGTGCCGACGGCGAGCGCTTCGGGCGCGCGGCTGAACAGTCCGATCCAGGCCGATGGAAAGCTCGCGGCGCCGAGACCGATCGCCTCGGTCAGCGCGAAGGCGATCGCCGCGCCGGTCCAGGCGATGCGCTGCGCCCGGTCGACCCGGCCGGCGCCGACATTCGTGCCGACCATGGCGACGAGCGGCGCGCCGAGGCCGAAGACGAGCGGGATCAGCAGATATTCGAGCCGCGAGCCGATGCCGTAGCCGGCGATGGCGGCGGCGCCGAAGCCGCTGATCATCGCGGTGACGAGGACGATGGTGAGGTTGGTCATCACCGTGTTGATGGCGGCGATGCCGCCGACGCGCAGGATCTCGCCGATCTCGCGCCAGCGCGGCCGCAGCAGGCGCCAGCGCCAGCGCACCAGGCTGCGCCCGGCGGCGATGTACCAGCCGAGCGCCAGGCTGCCGGCGGCATAGGTGATCAGCACCGATGCGGCGCCGCCCGCCACGGCGAGCCGCGGGAATGGTCCCAGCCCCAGGATGAGCGCCGGCGACAGCGCCAGCAGCGCCAGCGTGCCGACGCAGGTGACCAGCGCCGGCACCAGCATGTTGCCGGTGCCGCGAATGACGCTGGCGAGGCTGTTGAGCAGCCAAAGCAGCGGCGCGCCGAGGGAGAGCGTATTGGAATAGAGCAGCGCCGCCGCCAGCACCGGCGCATCGGCGCCGCCCATGGCGCGATAGAGCGAAGGGCCGAAGGCGAGCGCCGCCGCGCCGAAGACGAGGCCCGCGACGAGCGCGATCAGCACCGCCTGCATCACCAGCGCGTCGGCCGCCTCGCGCCTTCCGGCACCGAGCGCGCGCGCGATCGCCGAGGAGATGCCGCCGCCGATCGCGCCGCCCGACATCATCTGCATCAGCATCAGCACCGGAAAGACCAGCGCCACCCCGGCCAGAGCGTCGGTGCCGAGCCAGCCGACGAAATAGGTCTCGATCAGCCCGACCGAGGCCTGGGCGAGCATCACCGCGACGTTCGGCCAGGCGAGCCGCAGCAAGGTCGGCACGATCGGCGCTTCGAGCATCATCAGCGTCCGCGACGCGGCCGGCGCCCGCGCCGCGGTCCGCCCGACCGGCGCCAGCTCCTCCGTCACGCCCGCTCCCGCCATCATCGCCTCTGCGCCAATTAAGGGTATATACACCTATCTGGTCGCATGGCGCCCACCGCCGGCGCCTCTAGCCGCCCCCGGCAAGCTCGGTCGCGGCTACCTCGCGCAGCATGGCGCGGAGCCTTTCGGCCTCGCCGCCGCCATAGCGCGCCTCGAAATGATGCTGCGCCCGCCGCCACAGCGGCAGGGCCGCCTCGATCGTCGCCAAGCCCTTGTCGGTCAAGCGGATTTCACGCCGGCGCCGGTCCACTCCGGGGGTCACCGCGACCAGCCGCTGGCGGCGCAGCGGCATGAGGTTGCGCGCCAAGGTGGTGCGGTCCATGACCATCGCCTCGGCCATCTCGCCGATCGGCATCGGCCCCCGCGCCTTGAGCCGGGCGAGGATCGAGAACTGCGTGCCGCGCACGCCGCTGGGCGCCAGGAAATGATCGTAAAGCTGGGTCAGCCGCCGCGTCGCCTGGCGCAAGGCGAGCAGGTTGCAGATCTCCGGCGGGGGCTTCGCTGCGGTGCTCATCGCCGGCTATTATGCGCATATGCCCCTATTTTGCCAAGCCGCGACCTCGACATGGCAGCCTTGCGCCGCCGCGCAGGGCGGGCCGGCGCGTCCCCGCCGGCTCAGCGGGTGAGCCAGGAGCGGGCGCGCACGGTGAAAAGGGCGTAGGGGAAGATCCAGAACAGCGTGAACAGGTAGAAATATGTGTAGAGCACGCCGTAGAAGAAATCGAACGAGCGCTCGCTGCGCAGGTAGTAGACCATGTTCACCAGCGAGACCAGCGCCGTCCCCGCCAGCATCCGCAGCATGACGCGCGGCTCGTGGCCGGCGAGGTCGACGAGCAGGATCAGGCTGAGATACTGGATGGGAAAGCGCAGGTTGGTGACGAAACGGTCATAGAGCGCGATGAGCCGCGTCGGCCACGGCCGTCTCCACACGATGCGCGCGAAGCGGATCTCCTCGCGCACATAGCTGCGGTCCCAGCGGATGAACATCTTGCACAGCTTGGAATAGACGTGCGGCACGACGGTGTGCACCACGGCGCTGCGCTGATAGACCGTGTCGTAGCCGGCCTCGAGCAGGTAGTTGGTCAGCGCGCGGTCCTCGCCGAAGGTGCAGTCGCTGCCGAGAAAGCGCT
>JASHTP010000045.1 GCA_030040495.1 Alphaproteobacteria bacterium | reverse complement strand
ATCAGCACTTCCTGGGCGTGGAGCTTGCCGTCCTTGCCGGGGGCGGCGGCGACGCCGATGAAGTCGCCCGACTTGATGTCGGCGCGCTTCGCCTTGACGATGCCGAGCACGGCGAAGCCCGGCGCGAGGGCGACCGTCACCTCGGGACCTTTGCGCGCCTTGACCACGAGGGTCTGGCCCTCGAGCTTGACGATCGTGCCGCGGACATTGGTAGGCGTCCCTTCCGGCGCCTGCGCCAGCGCCGGCAGGGCGAGAAGGGCGATGAACGCCCCGGTGATCAGCGATAACGGCCTCATGGGCTTCGGCTCCCCCCTTTGTTCCGGTTGCGCCCGAGGGCGCGCCTGATTTCCTAGCACGCACGCCATCATAGCGCGCTTGCGGCGCCGCTCACTTTTTCGTGAAGGTTGGCGCCGCTCGCGCCGACGCCGCGCAGGGGCTCGGTTGATTTCGCCGCCGCCGCTCTCTATCTGAGCCGCCATGGATCAGCTCGCCGCCGAGATCGCCAGACGGCGCACCTTCGCCATCATCTCCCACCCGGACGCCGGCAAGACCACCCTCACCGAGAAGCTGCTGCTGTTCGGCGGCGCCATCCAGCTCGCGGGCGAGGTCAAGGCGCGCGGCGAGCGGCGGCGCGTGCGTTCGGACTGGATGGAGGTCGAGCGCGAGCGCGGCATCTCGGTCAGCTCGGCGGTGATGAGCTTCGAGCATGGCGGCTTCGCCTTCAACCTGCTCGACACGCCCGGCCACCAGGATTTCAGCGAGGACACCTATCGCACCCTCACCGCCGTCGACAGCGCGGTGATGGTGATCGACGCCGCCAAGGGCATCGAGGCGCAGACGCTCAAGCTGTTCGAGGTGTGCCGGCTGCGCGACGTGCCGATCATCACCTTCATCAACAAGCTCGACCGCGAGGGTCGCGATCCCTTCGAGCTCATGGACGAGATCGAGCGCCGGCTCGCCCTCGACGTGACGCCGGCGAGCTGGCCGATCGGCATGGGGCGCGACTTCCTCGGCACCTACGATCTCTTCGCCGACGCGCTGCTGCTGTTCGCGCGCGGCGCGGGCGAGCGCGTCGTCGAGCCGGTGCGCTGCGCCGGGCTCGACGATCCCCGGCTCGCGGCGCTCCTGCCCGACGCGGCGCTGGCGAGATTGCGCGAGGAGGTCGAGATGGCGCGTGGCCTCTGCCCCGCCTTCTCGCTCGATTCCTACCGGCAGGGCCACATGACGCCGGTGTTCTTCGGCAGCGCGCTCAACAATTTCGGCGTGCGCGAGCTGCTCCGCGGCATCGGCGAGCTCGCGCCGCCGCCGCGGCCGCAGCCGGCGCTGCCGCGGCCGATCGACCCGCACGACCCCAAGGTGACCGGCTTCGTCTTCAAGGTGCAGGCGAACATCGACCCGCAGCATCGCGACCGCGTCGCCTTCCTGCGCATCTGCTCCGGCCGCTTCCGCCGCGGCATGAAGCTGCGCCACGGCCGCAGCGGCCGGCAGATGACCATCCAGAACCCGGTCTTCTTCCTGGCGCGCGAGCGCAACCTCGCCGAGGAGGCCTGGCCGGGTGACATTCTCGGCATCCCCAATCACGGCACGCTCCGGATCGGCGACACGCTGAGCGAGGGCGAGGAGATCCGCGTCACCGGCATCCCCAATTTCGCGCCGGAGATCCTGCGCCGCGTCCGGCTCGACGATCCCCTGAAGTCGAAGCATCTGCGCCGCGCGCTCGAGCAGCTCGCCGAGGAGGGCGTCACCCGCATCTTCAAGCCGCTCACCGGCGGCGACTGGATCGTCGGCGTGGTCGGCGCCTTGCAGCTCGAGGTGCTCGCCGCGCGCATCAAGAGCGAGTACGAGCTCGGGGTGCGGTTCGAGCCGGCGCCCTACGAGACCGCGCGCTGGGTCGAGGGCGACCCGGCGGAGGTGAAGCGCTTTCTCGAGGCCAACCGCGCCGCCCTCGCCGAGGACCACGATCAGGCGCCGGTGTTCCTGGCGCGCAACGCCTGGGAGCTCAACACCACGCTGCGCGAGTGGCCTGCGCTCACATTCAGCGCCGCGCGCGAGCAATCCTAGGTCTCGCGGCCTTCGCGCAAATTCGCGCGAACTTCTTGTCAATCCGAAGTAATCGATCCGCTTCTTCTTCGGCCGCGGGGCGTATTTTACTAATTTCCTCAACGACTTCTCTTGCCGGCGCGCGGGCGCTCGAATACTGATACGGCGTATCTTTGTCGTTCAACTGCGGCGGCGCGGCGGTGCCGCCGCGGGAAAGGCAAGCCGATGCGCATGCTCCGCCGCTTCGCCGGCGACCACCGTGGCATCACGCTGGTCGAGTTCGCCCTGGTCGGGCCGCTCTTCGTGTTCCTGCTGCTCGCGGTCATCGAGCTCGGCCTGACCATGCTCACCCAGTTCGTGCTGGACGGGGCCACGCGCAGCGCCGCCCGGATGATCCGCGTCGGCGAGCTGCAGAACCAGGCCAGCCCGATCACCGCCTTCCAGACGGCGCTCTGC
The DNA here is from genome assembly GCA_030040495.1 of Alphaproteobacteria bacterium. Taxonomy (GTDB): domain Bacteria; phylum Pseudomonadota; class Alphaproteobacteria; order ATCC43930; family CGMCC-115725; genus DAHUYF01. Next base: position 7,989 of record JASHTP010000045.1, on the reverse strand, counting down.
ACGCAGCTCGACCTGGTCGTGTCGGAAGCGAGCTGCGGCGGCAACAGCAGCACCGTGCTCTTCGAGGTGCAGGCCTTCCCGAACGGCTTCTCCTCGATCACCTTCCCGGCCTGCACTGAGAACGCCAACCAGGCCGGCAACGGCACGCCGTGCCCGTTCTCGCCCGGCAGCGCCGGCCAGGTGGTCGGCGTCCGCGTCAGCTACCCCAGGCCCTACCTCGTGCCCTGGGTCGGCCAGTGCCTGACCACCGGCAATTGCTATATCGGCCTCGGCACGAAGCTGAAGCCGCTGGCCCCGTCCTACACCACCGATCTGGTGTCGACGGTGGTCTTCCAGAACGAGCCCTTCTGATGCGCGCGCTTCGGTCTCCGACGCTGCCGGGCGGCGTCTGTCGCGACGCGACGGGCACCGTGTCGGTCGAGTTCGCCCTGCTGCTGCCGATCCTGCTCACGCTGTTCTTCGGCTGCTTCGAGGCGAGCAACCTGCTGCTCGCCGATCTCAAGGTCGACGACGCCACCGAGACGGCGGCGGATCTCCTCGGCCAGACCGAGATCGGCTATGTGCTTCAGACCGCCGATTTCAACAATTTCACCAGCGCCGCGACCGAGGTGCTGACGCCGCTGCCGACCGCCGGCACGCAGCTTCAGCTCGCCTTCGCCAGCGTCACCTACAGCACGGGATCGCCGGTCATCGACTGGCACTACGAGGTGAACGGCGCCAGCCCGATCACCCTGGCCTCGATCCCCGCCGGGCTCGGCACCAACAGCACCCAGGACAGCGTCGTCGTCGTTCACGCGCAATACGCCTACAGCTCGCCCGTCAGCTACGTGCTGAAGTGGTCCTACACCCTCTCCAGCACCTCCTACAACCGTCCGCGCTACGTCGCCTGCGTGCCCAGCTTCGAGAACAAGAACAGCGTGTGCCCATGAGCGGCGAGCGGAAGAACCGAGGAGTGAGCGCCATGCTTCATTCGATAAAGGCGGCGGTCGCCGCCCGACTCGCCAGGATCGCCCGGCGGCGCGACGGCAACATCGCGCTGATCTTCGGGCTCTGCGCCATTCCCGTGATCGTCGGCGCCGGCGTGGCGATCGATGCCGGCCGCGCCTACATGGTCAAGATGGAGCTCGAATCCGCGCTCGACTCCTCGGCGCTCGCCGTCGCCTCGAGCAGCGGGCTGACCGCGGCGCAGCTGCAGTCGCGGCTGCAGAGCTATTTCAGCGCCAACTATGCATCGGCGTCTGCGATCTCCCAGGATCTCACCGTCACCATGACCGACCCGACCCAGCCGGTGATCAACGTCACCGCCACGGCGCAGGTGCCGACGACCTTCCTTCGGCTGGTCGACATCGACACCGTCACGGTGGCGGCGAACAACCAGGTCACCAAGGGGACGAACGCGCTCGAGCTGGCGCTGGTGCTCGACAATACCGGCTCGATGATGTGCGGCGACGGCTATCCCACGACCTGCGATACGCCGAGCCACATCAGCACCCTGAGGACCGACGGCCAGGACATCATCGACACGCTCTTCGCCGACAGCGCCGATCCCTCGATGCTGAAGATCGCGATCGTGCCTTACGTGACCGCGGTCAATATCGGCCCGGCGATGTCCCAGAGCGGCATCCTCAACACCAACGTGCCGAGCACGAGCGGGGTCTATTACGACTACAAGGGCGTCGCCATCAAGGATCCCACCGGCGCCAACATCGTCTTCGACTCGACGCAGACCTCGACCGCGACCAACGCGTGGAAAGGCTGCGTCGTCGAGCCGACGCTGCCCAACGAGGATGCCAGCGGCGACGGGCCGGACATCACCGAGCCGGCCGGCGGCTGGACCGGGGCGACGATGGGCTCGTGGTGGACGGCCTACTATTGGAAGAGCGGCACGGCGACCAGCTACAACGGGTTCAACACGGAAAGCGACAATACCTGGTACATCACCACCAAGAATCCGAAGCAGAAGATCCAGTACGAGGAGATCGACGGCAACGTCAGCACCGCCACGGACGATTCCTACGGGCCCAATCTCTCCTGCCCGACGCCGCTGGTGCGCCTCACCAACACGCAGGCGACGCTCGACAGCGCGATGCAGAACATGACCGCCTGGGCGAACAGCGGCACCGCCATCACCGTCGGCATGATCTGGGGCTGGCGCGCCTTGTCGCCGAACCCGCCCTTCGCCGACGGCCAGCCTTACGGCACGCCGAGCCTAGTCAAGGCGGTCGTGCTGGAGACCGACGGCAACGCCGAAGTCGGCGGCAACACCCAGAGCAACACCGACGACTACACCGGCTACGGCTACATCTCCGACGGCAAGCTCGGCTCCTCCACCTCGGGTCTCTATCCGCCTTACGGCAATCCCGCCGTCGGCACCGCCAACTACTATCTCCAGACGCGGCTGACGACGCTCTGCACCAACATGAAGAATGCCGGCATCGTCATCTACACCATCGGTCTCGGCATCGGCGCGAGCAACACGCAGCTGGCGGGCTGCGCCGGGCCGCCGGGCAAGGGCCAGTTCTATCCGGCGCCGACCTCGGCCGACCTGACGACGGCGTTCCAGCAGATCGCCATCTCGCTCAACAGCCTGCGGCTGAGCCAGTAGGGGGGCGGAGCGGTCACGGCCGGGTCCGAGCCGATGGCGCGGCCTTCCCGCCAGGGCGGCGAGAGCTTGCGGCTGGCCTTGGCCTTGCTCGCGCTCGGCGGCGCGGCTTCCTTGGCCACCGGCCTGCTGCTGCGCCCCGAGTCCGCGCCGCCGCGGCTCGCGATGCTGCGCGTCGCGCCGCCGGCGGCGCCTGAAGCCGCGCCCAACCGGCTCCTCTACCGCGCCGACGGCGCCGGGCACTTCCTCATCGACGCGTCGGTCAACGGCGCGCCGGTCCGCTTTCTCCTCGACACCGGCGCGAGCCTCGTGGCGCTGACGCCGGAGGATGCGCGCGCCGCCGGGCTCGACCCCGACGCGCTGAGCTATTCCGCGGTGATGAGCACCGCCAACGGCGCGGCGCGCGCGGCGCCGACGCGGCTGCGCAGCCTGCGCCTCGGCCAGCTCGAGATCGAGGACGTGCCGGCGGTGGTGATGGAACGGCCGATGGCGGTGTCGCTGCTCGGCATGAGCTTTCTCGACCGGCTCCAGGGCTACAGCATCCGCGAGGGCGTGCTCAGCCTCGACTGGTGAGGATTGCGCGCCGGCGCCGGCGCCTGTAGATCAGCGTCCGTGGCGTCCGAGATCATCCTGAGCGTCCTCGACCAGTCGCCGATCCGCGCCGGCGGCAGCCCGGCGCAGGCGATCGCCGAGACGGTCGAGCTCGCCCGCGCGGCCGAGCGCCTGGGCTATCACCGCTACTGGGTCGCCGAGCATCATTCCTCCGCGGGGCTCGCCGGCACCGCGCCCGAGATTCTGGTGGCGCGGCTCGCCGCCGCGACCTCGGCGATGCGCGTCGGCAGCGGCGGCGTGATGCTGAGCCACTACAGCGCGCTCAAGGTGGCCGAGACCTTCCGCGTGCTCGAGACGCTCTATCCCGGGCGCATCGATCTCGGCATCGGCCGCGCGCCGGGCAGCGACTACCTCACCGCGCGCGCGCTCGCGCACGGGCCGGGGGCGCTCGGCATCGAGCATTTCCCGGGCCAGATCGCCGATCTCATCGGCTATCTCAACGACGCGATGCCCGAGGGCCATCCCTTCGCCGCGGTCCGCGCCCAGCCGCGCGGGCCCGGCGCGCCCGAGCTCTGGCTCCTGGGTTCGAGCGACCAGAGCGCCGCCTATGCCGCGCATTTCGGCTGCGCCTTCTCCTTCGCGCACTTCATCACGGACCAGGGCGGCCCGGCGGTGATGGCGGCCTATCGCGAGATGTTCCGCCCGTCGCCGCGGCTCGCCGCGCCCCAACGCAGCATCGGCGTCTTCGTGCTCTGCGCCGACAGCGAGGCCGAGGCGCGCCGGCTGGCGCTGTCGCGCGACCTCTGGCGCCTCAGGCTCGACCGCGGCGAGCTCGGCCCCTTCCCCTCGGTCGAGGAGGCCGAGGACTACCCCTACAGCCGCGAGGACCGGCTGCGCCTCGCCTTCAACCGCCGCCGCCAGGTGGTGGGGACGCCGGAGCAGGTCAAGGAGCAGCTGCTGGCGCTGGGCGCGCTTTACGGCGTCGCCGAGTTCGTCGTCGTCACCATCTGCCACGATTTCGCCGCAAGGCTGCGCTCCTATGCGCTGCTGGCGCAAATCTTCGGCCTCGCTCCGCGCGGCTGATACGCCCGGCGCCGCGCGCCGACCCCCGCCGATTCTCCAGCATTTAGAGACAAGACGGCGGATTGCCTGTGCGCTCCGTCACAGCCGCGACCGGCTGCGGCCGCCACAGTGCGGCATCGGGTCGCGCCTTGGACAAATCCGCGGCGCTTCCCACGTAGAAACCAGCGTGCGCCCGCCGGAGGTCGAGAGATGGATCGCATCATGAGCATGCAGGCTTTCGTCCAGGTGGTCGACAGCGGCAGCTTCTCGGGCGCGGCCAAGCGGCTCGGCGTCTCGCCGGCGGTGGTCACCGGCCATGTGCAGTCGCTCGAGCGGCGCCTCGGCGTCCGGCTGCTCAACCGCACCACGCGCAAGGTCAATCTCACCGAGATCGGCCGCGGCTTCTACGACCGCGCGCGCCGCATCCTCGCCGAGATCGACGAGGCCGAGGGCCTGGCGAGCGCACAGCAATCGACGCCGCGCGGCACGCTGCGCCTCAACACCTCGGTGTCGCTGGCGCGCCTGGTGACGCCGCTGATCAGCGACTATGTCGCGCTCTATCCCGAGGTCGTCTTCGAGCTGGTGATGACCGACCGAATGGTCGACATGGTGGAGGAGGGCTTCGATCTCGCGCTGCGCAGCGGGCCGCTGCCGAATTCGAGCCTGAAGACGCGGCGCCTCGGCGTCGGCCGCCTGGCGCTCTGCGCCGCGCCCGACTATCTCTCCCGGCGCGGCCGGCCGGAGCGGCCGGAGGATCTCGCCGGCCACAACTGCCTCCTCCTCATCAACTCGCATCTCGAGGGCCGCTGGCATTTCATCGGCGACGACGGCGAGCATGTCGTCGAGGTCGGCGGCAGCCTGCGCACCAACAGCATCGAGGGGCTGCGCGCCGCGACGCTCGCCGGCCAGGGCATCTGCCTGTTGCCCACGGTCAACGTCAGCGACGATCTCCGCACCGGCCATCTGGTGCGGCTGCTGCCGGACTACCGCACCACCGAGGTGGTGGTGCAGGCGGTCTATCCGCCCGGGCAGCACGTCCCGGTCAAGGTCCGCACCTTTCTCGACTTCCTCGTCGAGCGGCTGTGCCAGGGGCGGGTCACGCCGATGCTGCCCAAGGCCGCGAACATGTGATTGATGACTGCGGGCAAATAGTCTCTTCACGGCGGGGCGAATTGTCGGCGGGCGCGGCGATGCGCATCTCCTAACCATCTCAGCGGCGAGGCGCCCGAAGCCGCGTCGCCAAGAAGAAACTCAGGAGAGACCCCATGGACTTCATTTCTGCCTTCGAGCGGCCGGGGGCGCTTGCCGCCGCGTCGCTGTCGCTCTCGGCGCCGGGCGTCGCGACCGCGCTCGCCCGTGTGTTCTACGAGCCCGGCCGCTGCGACGGGGCCGGATTGCCGCAGCCGGCGGCGGCGCCCCTGCCGGCGAACGACCGCCATCCGCGCGCCGCCTTCGGCGCCGGGAGGCGCTCGCTGCTGCGCGTGATCGGCTGCTAGCCCTTCCTTGCGGCGGAGGGGACAGGCCGGCGGCGATCTGCTAGGACTCCGCCCGGCCTCGACCCGCAGACGGACGCCGTGACCGCCGCTCCGCCGCTTCAAGGCGTCATCATCCCGGTGACGCCGTTTCAGCAGAACTGCTCGCTCGTCTGGTGCGGCGAGACCCGGCGCGCCGCGGTCATCGACCCCGGCGGCGAGGTCGACCGCATCCTCGCCGCGGCCGAGACGCAGGGCGTCGTCATCGACAAGGTGCTGGTGACGCACGGCCATCTCGACCATGCCGGCGCCGCGGCGGCGCTGGCCGAGGAGCTCGGCATCCCGATCGAGGGGCCGCAGCGCGAGGACCGGTTCTGGATCGACGGCATCGCCGAGGCGGGCGCGCGCTATGGCATGAGCCATTGCCGGCCGTTCACGCCCGACCGCTGGCTCGAGGAGGGCGATGCCGTCGCCATCGGCGCCCAGACCCTGTCGGTCCATCACTGCCCCGGCCACACGCCGGGCCACGTCGTGCTGCACCACGCGCCGTCGCGGCTCGCCTTCGTCGGCGACGTGCTGTTCCGCGGCTCGGTCGGCCGCAGCGATTTTCCCCGCGGCGATGCCGCCGCCCTGATCCGCTCGATCACCGGCAAGCTGTGGCCGCTGGGCGACGACGTCACCTTCGTGCCCGGCCACGGCCCGCTTTCCACCTTCGGCCAGGAGCGCCGCGACAATCCCTTCGTCGCCGACCGGGTACTCGCCGGCGGGCGGTAATTCCCAGTTAAACCTTTTCCGGGGTATTATGCCGGCAGCCTGCGCCCAACCCGGAGTCGGCACCCTCATGCCCAGCCTACAGACGGCGGTGGTTTTCCCGCTGCTCGACTGGTTCATTCCCGGGCAATTGCGGCGCGACCCTACGGTCCATCGCCGGGCGCGGATGTATGTCATCGCCCACGTCTTCGGCACGCCGCTCGGCCTGGTGCTCGCGGCCTATCTCCGCTTCATCGATCCGCATCCCGGCGCCGCCTATTGGAGCATCGTCGCGCTGCTGCTGGCCTTCTACATCTATCCCTTCGTGCTGCGCGCCACCGGCTGGCTGGTGGCGCTGTCGCCGCTCTCGGTGCAGCACCTCACCTTCGTGGTCCTGTTCGGCTCGTTCCATTACGGCGGGGTCAGCTCGCCCTTCCTCACCTGGATCGGCGTCGTGCCGCTGGCCGGCGCCTTCTATCTCGGCGGCCATGCGGTGCTGCGCATGGTGACCCTCGGCCTGATCTTTGTGCAGGTGCTGGTCTTCTACGCCATCCACGAGCTCGGCGTGCCGTTCCCGCAGCACGTGCCGCTCGAGGCGCTCTCCGGCATCGGCATCATCTCGGCGCTCTGCACCTGCTTCTTCGTCGCGCTCATGGCGCTCTACTACGCCGGCATCGTCGTGGGGCAGCAGCGCCAGTTCGAGGGCGAGGTCGAGAGCCACCGCCTCACCGAGGCGAAGCTGCGCCGCGCCAAGGAGGATGCCGAGCGCGCCGACCGCGCCAAATCGGCGTTTCTCGCCAACACCAGCCACGAGCTGCGCACGCCGTTGAACGCCATCATCGGCTTCTCCGAGGTGATCCGCAACGAGACCTTCGGCCCGATCGACAATCCGCGCTATCTCGACTACCTCAAGGACATCTACGACAGCGGTTGCCACCTGCTGCGCATCATCAACGACATCCTCGACCTCTCCAAGATCGAGGCGGGCAAGGCGACGCTCGACAAGGAGGAGCGCGTCGAGCTGGCGCCGACGATCGAGACGGCGGCGCGCATGGTGCAGACCCAGGCGGAAGCCGAGCGCATCACCGTGGCGCTCGAGCTCGACGCGGCGCTGCCCGCGGTCAGCGGCAGCGCCCGCATGCTGCAGCAGGTGTTCATCAACCTGCTGGCGAATGCGGTGAAGTTCACGCCGACGGGCGGAAGGGTGACGGTGCGCGGCGCCGCGCGCGGCGCGGACGAGGTCGCGATCACCATCAGCGACACCGGCATCGGCATGAGCGACGAGGACATCGAGATCGCGCTGACCGCCTTCGGCCAGGTCGACAGCAAGATGGCGCGCCGCTACGAAGGCACCGGCCTCGGCCTGCCGCTCGCCAAGGCGATCGTCGAGCTGCATCACGGCCGGCTCGCGATCGACAGCGAGCCGGGCAGCGGCACCACGGTGCTGGTGGTCCTGCCGCGCTGGCGCGAGACCGCGGCGCCGCCGGCCGCCATCGGCGAGCCCGCCGCGGCGGCCGGCTGCTGACGCCGGCATGCCGCGCCAGGCTTGCG
>JASHTP010000556.1 GCA_030040495.1 Alphaproteobacteria bacterium | reverse complement strand
GACGACAAGGACGAAGACGAGGCCGACAAGGGCAAGGGAGACGGGCGGCGCGCCAGCGGCGGCTGAGCGCGGCGCGGTCCCGGACGGGCGATGCTCTATTTCCCGAAATGGCTGGTGGCGCTGATCCTCGGCATCTGCGCCCTCGGCGTGGTGCTGACGGTGCCCAACCTGTTCTCGGCGCAGACCGTCGAGCGCTGGCCCAATTTGCTGCCGAAGAAGCAGGTGAGCCTCGGCCTCGATCTCAGGGGCGGCTCCTACCTGCTTTACGAGGTCGATATGCGCTCGGTGCTGACCGAGCGGCTCGGCAACGTCCTTGACGGGCTGCGCAACGAGTTCCGCACCGCGCGCATCGGCTATACCGGGCTCAACGCCGAGCATGGTCAGATCGGCTTCGCGCTGCGCGAGCCCGAGCGCATGGAGGAGGTGCGCGGCCTCGTCCGCAAGGTCGATCCCGATCTCGACATGACCGCCGGCGCCGACGGCGCGGTGACGCTCAAATTCAACGAGGTCGCGCTGCAGCGCGTCGAGCAGCAGATCGTCGAGCAGTCGATCGAGATCGTACGCCGGCGCATCGACGAGACCGGCACCAAGGAGCCGACCATCCAGCGCGAGGGCGAGAACCGCATCGTGCTGGAGCTGCCGGGCGTCGAGAATCCCGAATTCGTCAAGCGCATCCTCGGCAAGACGGCGAAGATGACCTTCCAGCTCGTCGACGAGAGCGCGTCGTCGGCTGCCGGTCACGTGCCGCCGGGCGACGTGGCCCTGCCGATTAAGGATGGCCATGCGCCGCCCGGCGCGACGATCGTCGTGCAGAAGCGCGTGCTGGTGAGCGGCGAGACGCTCACCGACGCCCAGGCGACCTTCGACCAGTACGGCGCTCCCGCCGTCAACTTCAAGTTCGACGCCGCCGGCGCCCGGCGCTTCGGCGACGCGACCAAGGCCAATGTCGGCAAGCGCTTCGCGATCGTCCTCGACAATGCCGTGATCTCTGCGCCGGTGATCCGCGAGCCGATCCTCGGCGGCCAGGGCATCATCACTGGCAGCTTCACCACCGACTCCGCCAACGACCTGGCGCTGCAGCTGCGCGCCGGCGCCTTGCCCGCGCCGCTCGTGCCGCTGGAGGAGCGCACCGTCGGGCCCGATCTCGGCGCCGATTCGATCCATGCCGGCGCGCTCGCCAGCATCGTCGGCGTGATCCTGGTGGTCGTCTTCATGATCGTCTTCTACGGACTCTTCGGGATCTTCGCGAACATCGCGCTGTTCTTCAATCTCTGCCTGATGATGGCGAGCCTCAGCGTGCTCGGCGCGACCTTGACCTTGCCCGGCATCGCCGGCATCGCGCTCACCCTCGGCATGGCGGTCGACGCCAACGTGCTGATCTATGAGCGCATCCGCGAGGAGCTGCGCGGCGGGCGCTCGGTGATCTCGTCGCTCCAGGCGGGCTTCGAGCGCGCCTTCGGCACTATCTTCGACAGCCATCTCACCACGCTGGTGGCGGGCTTCCTGATGTTCTTCCTGGGGTCGGGGCCGGTGAAGGGCTTCGCCGTGACCTTGAGCATCGGCGTCGTCACCTCGCTGTTCTCCGCCATCCTGGTCACGCGCCTGCAGGTCGTCACCTGGCTCAGGCGGACGAAACCGAAAGCGATACCGATTTGATGCTGCGACCGCTCATCATCATCCGCCGCATCCCCAACATCGACTTCATGGGGCTGCACAAGCTGGGCTTCGCCTTCTCGGCGCTGCTCACCATCGGCTCCATCGTGCTGTTCCTGACCCAGGGGCTCAATTTCGGCATCGACTTCTCGGGCGGCACGCTGATCGAGGTGCGCACCCAGGGCCCGGCCGACCTCGCGACGATGCGCGCGACGCTCAACGATCTCGGCCTCGGCGCGGTATCGCTGCAAGGCTTCGGCGCGCCGAACGAGGTGCTGATCCGCGTCGCGCGCCAGCCCGGCAGCGACCAGGCGCAGATGCAGGCGGTGGCGAAGTTGAAGGCGGCGCTGGGGTCGGGCGTCGAGTATCGCCGAACCGAGGTAGTGGGGCCGACGGTCGGCGGCGAGCTGATCCAGGCAGGGGTCATCGCCACCGTGCTGGCGCTCTTCGCCATCGCCGCCTATGTCTGGCTGCGCTTCGAGTGGCCGTACGGCGTCGGCGCCATGCTGTCGACGCTGCACGACACCATCACCACCGTCGGCCTGTTCTCGCTGCTGCAGATCGAGTTCAACCTGACGACGCTCGCCGCCATCCTCACCATCGCCGGCTATTCCGTGAACGACACGGTGGTCATCTACGACCGCGTGCGCGAGACGACGCGCAAGTACAAGACGATGGAATTCCGCGCGCTCATCAACAAGAGCCTGAACGAGACGCTGTCGCGCACCATCCTGACGGTGAGCACCACCGCGCTCGCCGTGCTGTCGCTGCTGATCTTCGGGGGCGAGGTGCTGCGCGGCTTCAGCATCGCGATGCTCTGGGGCATCGTCGTCGGCACCTATTCCTCACTCTTCATCGCCGCGCCGGTGCTCTATTACGTCCGGCCGCGCCGGGCGAGCCGGGCCAAGGGGGTCGAGGAGACCCCGGCGCAGACCGGACAGGCCTCCTGAGCATGGACGTGACGCCGCTCATCCCTGCCGACCGACAGGTCATCGACAGCTACGGAGCCGGCGGCTTCCACGTCAGCGGCGTCGCCTACGCGGGCGCCATCCTGGTCTTTCCCGACGGCACCTTGCCCTGGGCGGTGACGGCGCTCGCCGAGGTCACGGCCGAAAGCCTCGCGCCAGTGGTCGCCCGCGGCGACATCCAGATCCTGCTGCTCGGCTGCGGCCGCCGCATGCAGCCCGCGGCGCCGGCGCTGCGCCAGGCGCTGCGCCGGGCGGGCATCGTCGTCGACGCCATGGACACCGGCGCCGCCTGCCGCACCTACAACGTGCTTCTCGCCGAGGACCGTCGCGTCGCGGCGGCGTTGCTGCCGGCGCGTTAGGGGGCGCGGCATGATGAAGCTGAACGGCAAGACGGCGCTCGTCACGGGATCGACGGACGGCGTCGGCCGGCTGGTCGCCACGCGCCTCGCCGCGGCCGGAGCCTTTGTGCTCGTGCATGGCCGCGACCGCGCCCGGGGCGAGCGCCTCGTCGGCGAGATCACCGGCGATGGCGGCGCGGCGGAGTTCCTCGCGGCGGATCTCTCGGCGCTCGGCGCGGTGCGGGGCCTTGCCGAGGCCGTCCGAAGGCGGACGGAGCGGCTCGACATCCTCATCAACAATGCCGGCATCGGCACGGCCAGCGGCGGCGGCGTCCGGCAGACGAGCGCCGACGGATACGAGTTGCGCTTCGCCGTCAATTACTTGGCGGGCTTCCTGCTCACGCATCTGCTGCTGCCGCTGCTGCGCGCGAGCGGGCCGGCGCGCATCGTCAACGTCGCTTCGGCCGGGCAACAGGCGATCGATTTCGCCGACATCATGCTGACGCGCGGCTATAGCGGCACGCGGGCCTACTGCCAGAGCAAGCTCGCGCAGATCATGTTCACGATCGACCTGGCGCGGGCGCTCAAGGGCTCGGGCGTCACCGTCAATTGCCTGCACCCGGCAACCTACATGAACACGACCATGGTCCGAGAAGCCGGCGTCGCGCCCTGGAGCAGCGTCGAAGAGGGGGCGGAGGCGATCCTCAACCTGGCGGCGTCGCCGGCGCTCGATCAGCGCAGCGGCCTCTATTTCAACGGCCTCGCCGAGGCGCGCGCCGACCGACAGGCCTATGACGCCGGCGCGCGCCAACGCCTCAGCGAGGTGAGCCGCCAGCTCACCGAAGCGTTTGCGCGGCCGTTTGCCGCCGGGAGTGACACGGGCGGACGAGGGTAGCCGCCGGGCTAGGCGCCTTCGACGGTGATGACGTCGCCGGTCGAATGCTTCTGGCGCAAGGCGATGAGCGGCTTGTACTCGGCCGAGCCGTACCAGCGCTTTAGCGCCTCCATGCTGGGGAATTCGACGACGACGACGCGCTTCGGCGCCCAATCGCCTTCCAGCGTCTCCGAGGCACCGCCGCGCACGACGAAGCGCCCGCCGTATTTCGCGAGCGTCGCCGGCACCTGCCGGCGGTACTCATCGTAGCCGGCGGGATTCGTCACCTCGACATCGACGATGAGATAAGCGGCCATGCGCGCCTCCGCTGCTGGATGACGCTCAGCATCGGCGAGCGGCGGCGTCGGGTCAATCCGCCGGCACGGCCGCCCGCGCCCGCCGCCCGAGCGGCGGAGAGCGCAGGGCCGCTCGTGCCGCTATTTGGCGCCGCCCAAATTCTTCGCCACGAAATCCCAGTTGACGAGGTGATCGAGGAAGGTCTGGACGAAATCCGGCCGGCGGTTCTGGAAGTCGAGATAATAGGCGTGCTCCCAGACGTCGCAGGTGAGCAGCGCGGTCTGCCCCTGCGACAGCGGGTTCGCCGCATTCGGCGTCTTGGTGATCTTGAGCTTGCCGCCGTCGAGCACCAGCCAGGCCCAGCCGCTGCCGAACTGCGTCGTCGCCGCCTGCTTGAACTCGTCCTTGAACTTGTCGAGCCCGCCGAAGGATCGCTGGATCTGCCTGGCGAGTTCGCCCGCGGGCTGGCCGCCGCCGCGCGGCTTCATGCAATTCCAGAAGAAGGTGTGGTTCCACACCTGAGCGGCGTTGTTGAAGATGCCGGCTTTCGCCTCATCCTTCGCCGTTGCCTTGACGATTTCCTCGAGCGATTGGCTCTCGAGCGGCGTGCCCTTCACCATCCGGTTGAGATTGTCCACATAGGCCTTGTGGTGTTTGCCGTGGTGGAACTCCAGGGTGCGCAACGACATGTGGGGCTGGAGCCCGTCCAGGGGATAGGGAAGCGGGGGGAGTTCGAAAGCCATTTTTTCCTCGCACTGATCATCGGGGATGAAACTAATGTGGCAACCTGCGTTGCCACGATGCATGTAGGAGATGATCGCAAAAAAAGGAACGGGGCCTTTCGGCCCCGGTTCCCGCTCGATATGACGGCGTCTTAGAAGAAGTGCGATGCCGCGGCCATGGCGTAGAGCATGGGGATCGAGAGCATGGTGTTGGTGCGCGAGGCGAGACCGGCGACGCGCCCGGCGCGCTTGCGCACGTCGGGCTCGGCCGGGACGATCCCCAGCACCTTTTTCTGGTTCGGCCAGATGATGAACCACACGTTGAACCACATGATGGTCCCCAGCCACATGCCGAAGCCGATGTCGGTGAAGCGCGGATTGTGGTCGCCGATGCCGAGCTTGATGGCATTGAGCAGATAGCCGTTGAGCCCGGCGAGGATCAGGCCGGTGACGATCGTCGCCATCGCGCCCCAGCGGAACCAGAACAGCGCCGTGGGCGCGATGAACTTGGTTACCGCCGGCTTCTGCTCGTCGGGAATTTTGGGCATCGACGGCGTTTGCACGAAGTTGAAGTACCAGAGATGACCGATCCACATCACGCCGCTCATGATGTGCAACCAACGGAAGCAGAACGTCCACCAGTCGTAGCTGACGAGTTCCATGGTTTTTCCCCTCTTGCGTCAGGCGATGGCGTGGATCAGCAGCACCATGACGACGGTCAGGACGAAGCCGAGAAAGACCGTCGCTCCAAGCGAATCCAGCGGATTTTTCATTTTTCCCCTCCAACAGATCGATCGCTGTCGTGGCGACCGCTATCATACGCTTCGGTGAAACTAACGGCAATGTAATGAAGGCGACGCGCGCATGAGGCCGTTGCCAGAATCGTCCGTCGAGTCGGCGCCCGCGCGCCTGGTGCGGCGGCACGACCGCGACCGCTTCCTCACCGCCTTGTTCGCGCCGGAGCCGCAACGCGCGGCGCTGCTCGCGCTCTACGCCTTCAATTACGAGGTGGCGAAAACGCGCGAGGTGGTGACCGAGCCGACGCTCGGCCGCATCCGGCTACAATGGTGGCGCGATAGCCTCGACCAGATCTATGCCGGCGCGCCGGCGCGCCGCCACGAGGTGATCGAGCCGCTCGCCGCGGCCATCCGCGCCCGCGATCTTACGCGCGGCCATTTCGAGGCGCTGATCACGGCGCGCGAGCGCGACCTCGAGGACGAGCCGCCCGCCAGCCTGGAAGAGCTCGAAGCCTATGCCGAGGCGAGTTCGGCGCCGCTCGTGCTGCTGGCGCTGGAGACGCTGGGCGAAACCGGCGAGGCGACGCTCGCCGCCGGGCGCGCCATCGGCACCGCCTACGCGCTCGTCGGGCTGCTGCGCGCCGTGCCGTTCCATGCGCGGGCGAAGCGCCTCTACCTGCCGCGGGCGCTCTGCGAGAGTGCGGGTCTCGAGATCGATCGCGGGCTCTTCGAGCTGCGTCCGACACCAGCATTGCCTGAGGTCGTGGCGCCGGTGGCGGCGCGCGCCGCATTCCATCTCGACCAGGCGCGCGCGCTGGCGCGTGACGTGCCGCGCGC
>JASHTP010000044.1 GCA_030040495.1 Alphaproteobacteria bacterium | reverse complement strand
AACCGGCGCATCCAGGCGGGCGTGCCGGCGCCGAGCTCGCCGCCGAGCGCGCGGGTGAGCGAGAGGACCTGTTTCGGCGTTCCGTCCATGACGCGCTAGTCTAGCATATCCAGCCTATCAAGCCCGTCCGCCCCTATTTCGGCCGTGCCTTGCCCTTGAGGCGGAAGACGTAGCTGATGATCTCGGCGACGGCGCGGTAATGCTCGGGCGGGATCTCGTGGTCGAGCTCGACGGTGGCGTAAAGGGCGCGCGCCAGGGGCGGATTCTCGACCAGCGGCACCTCGTTCTCCTCGGCGAGCTCGCGGATGCGCTTGGCGATGAGGTCGGCGCCCTTGGCGACGACCCGGGGCGCGCCCTTGCTGCCCATCTCGTATTTGAGCGCCACCGCGTAATGGGTCGGGTTGGTCACCACCACCGAGGCCGTCGGCACCGCCGCCATCATGCGCCGGCGTGCACGCTCCATGCGGATCTGGCGCAGCCGCGCCTTGATCATCGGGTCGCCTTCGGCCTGCTTGTTCTCCTCCTTGAGCTCCTGCTTCGACATGCGCATCTGGCGCATGAAGCTGAGACGCTGGTAGCCGTAGTCGAGCAGCGCCAGCGCGGCGATGAGCGTGAGCACGCCGAGGCAGAGATGCGCCATCAGCCGGTGGATCTCCGCCGCCAGCGACGCCGGGTCGAGGCTGATCAGCGACGGCATCCGCCGCAGCTCCGGGGCCAGCAGCCAGCCCGAGACCCCCATCACCACCGCGACCTTGGTCAGGTTCTTGAAGAATTCCATGCCCGAGCGCAGCGAGAACAGCCGCTTGAAGCCGGCGGCCGGCGACAGCCGCGACAGGTCGAAGCCGATCTTGTCGGTGGCGAGCACCAGACCGGTCTGCAGCACCGACCCCGCCACCGCCGCGATGACGAGCAGCAGCAGCGGCAGGATGAAGGCCTTGGCGATCTCGCCGAGCAGCGCCCCCACCGCCTCCCACAGCACGCCGCCGCCGGAGATCAGGCCGGCGGCGTCGAGGAAGCGGGCCAGCGTCGCCTCCATGCGGCTCGCCAGCCCCGGCCCCATCAGCAGCACGATCGCCGCGCCGGTCGACAGCATGAACAGGCTGTTGATCTCGCGCGACTGGATGACCTGGCCCTGGTTGCGGGCGCGGGTGAGCTTGCGATGCGAGGGTTGCTCGGTTTTAGAGCCGTCGTCGGCTTCGGCCATCGCGCGGTCTCAGCCTCCGGTGAACGCGGTGAACTGCCGGACGAAGGCGTCGAGGAACCACTGCATGCTCGAGGCGAGCACGAAGACCAGGGCGAAGAGGCCGCCCAGGATCTGCAGCGGCAGGGTCACGAACAGGATCTGCAGCTGCGGCACCAGCCGGCCGACGATGCCGAGGGCGACGAAGAACATCAGGCCGAGCAGGATGAACGGCGCCGCCATCTCCATGCCGATGAGGAAGGCGCCGGCGACGCTGCGCGCGATCATGTCGGAGAGATCGTTGAGCGGCGGCAGCACGCCCGGGGGGAACACGTTGTAGCTGTCGACCAGCGCGCGCAGCAGCATGCGGTGGAGGCCGGTGAGGAAGATGAGCAGCACGCCCATCACGCCGTAGAGCGTGCTGGGCAGGCTGCCCTGCGTCGCCGCCATCGGATTGAAGATCTGCGCCGCGGAGAGGCCGAGCTGGAAGGAGATGACGGTGCCGGCGACGTCGAGCGCCGAGAGCAGGATGCGCGCGACCGAGCCGAGGAAGATGCCGATCACCGCCTCGCTGCCGACGATGCTGACGAGCCGCACCGCGCTGCCCGGCAGCGGCGGCAGCATCGGCGCGAGCAGCGGCGTCAGCAGCATGGAGATGAACAGCGCCAGCATCAGGCGGAAGCGCTGCATGACGTAGAACTCGCCGAATCCCGGCAGCAGCATCATCGCCGAGCCGATGCGCGCGAAGATCAGCATCATCGCAAAGACGTTGGCCGGCAGCAGCTGCTGGAGCATCGCCGTCAGCCGGAGACGATGCGACTGACGAGCGATTGCGTGAAGGTGGTGAGCGTCGACAGCATGAACGGCAGCAGCACCAGCAGCGAGAGCAGGATGACCAGCATCTTCGGCACGAAGGTGAGCGTCATCTCCTGAATCTGGGTGAGCGCCTGCAGGAAGGCGATGACGAGGCCGACGGTCAGCGCCAGCAGCATCACCGGCGCGCCGAGCTTGAGCGCGACGATGACGGTCTCGTGCGCGAGGTCGATGGCGTCGGCGGCGTTCATCAGATGGCGAGCTTCGAGATGTCCTGGTAGGCGGCGATCACCTTGTCGCGCACCGCGATCACCGCCTGCAGCGCGATCTCGGCGTTGTTGACCGCCTCGGTCACCGCGGTGAGGTCGGCCTTGCCGGTGGTCACCGCCTTGAGGCTCTGGGCCTCGCCGGTCTTGAGCGCGTCGACCGCGTCGCCGGCGGCCTGCTTCAGCATGTCCTCGAAGCCGCCGCCGCCGGCGGCGGAGCCGGAGCCGCCGATGCGCCCGGCATTGGCATAGGCGGCGGCGGCGTTGGCGATGGTTGCGACCATGGCGGGAATCCTTCCGAGGGAGGTCGAAAGCGGCGCCGCGGGCTCAGCTGCGCAGCAGGTCGATGGTGCGGCTGATCATGCTCTTGGCCGCGGTGATGGCGTCGACATTGGCCTGGTAGCTGCGCTGCGCCTCGCGCATGTCCATCAGCTCCATCAGCGGGTTGACGTTGGGCTCCAGCACGTAGCCCTCGGCGTCGGCGCCGGGGTTGCCGGGATCGTACTTGCGCTGGAACGCGCCGCCGCCGGGCATGATGCGCGCCACCTGGACGCTGGTCGCGCCGATCGAGCGGTCGAGCACGCTCTTGAAGGTGACGACCTGGCGCTGATAGGGCTGGCCGCCCGGCGTCTGCGCGGTGCTGTCGGCGTTGGCCAGGTTCTCGGCGATGACGCGCAGGCGCGTGCCCTGCGCGTTCATGCCGGCGAAGGAGAGCTGCAGCGAGGTCTGCAAATCCATCTGGCGCCGTCTCCTAGCCGCCGCCGCCCTGGCCGAGCGCGGCCTTCAGGAGCCCGAGCTGCTGGCGATAGAGGCTGGTGGTCAGCGCATAATCGTTGGCGGTGTCCGAGATCTTCATCATCTGGTCTTCGAGCTGGACGGCGTTGCCGTCGGGCGCGCGCTCCGGCGTCTTCTGCGCCACCAGCTTGAAGCCGCCATCGTCGCTGACCGGAACCATGTGTCCCGGCTCGGTCACCGCCATCGGCAGCCGCGCCGAGGCGCCGGCGACGAGCTCGGCGAAGCTCGGCGGCTTCACATCCTTGGCGACGTAGCCGGGCGTATCGGCGTTGGCCACGTTCTGCGACAGAACCGACTGGCGCTCGCCGAGCCAGCTCATGCGCCGCGTGATCGCCTCGAGCAGCGGAATCTTGGTGAGATCCATGCCGGCGATCTTGCGCGGTTCTGATTAATAACCGGTAAAGCCGCGCGTATTTTCTCTGTGGCTCAGATAGTTAACGCGCCCCCGCGCAAACCGCCCGCCGCCGTTATAATCGCCCCGCAACCCCGAGGGAGGCGCCGATGCTCAAGGAATTCCGCGAGTTCGCCATGCGCGGCAACGTCATCGACCTCGCCGTCGGCGTCATCATCGGCGCCGCCTTCGGCAAGATCGTCACCTCGCTGGTCAACGACATCATCATGCCGCCGTTGGGGCTGATCCTCGGCCGGGTCGATTTCTCGAACCTTTTCCTCGACCTTTCCGGCAAATCCTACGCCTCGCTCGCCGCGGCCAAGGCGGCGGGCGCGCCGACGGTCAATTACGGCGTCTTCGTCAACAACGTGCTCGACTTCCTTATCGTCGCCTTCGCCGTCTTCCTGCTGGTGCGCGGCGTCAACCGGCTCTATCGCGCGCCGCCGCCGGCGCCGACGACGCGGCCCTGCCCCTATTGCCTCAGCGCCGTGCCGCTCGCGGCGACGCGCTGCCCCGCCTGCACGTCGGCGATCGTCGCCTCGCCCGCCGCGGAATAGCCGAGGGCGCGCATCGCCTTAGTCCTGCCGCCCGCGGCCGCGGCAACCATTAATTAAGCATAGCCGGTGCAGGATAGACGATCTTCCCCGCGCCGGAAGGACCGCCTTGTCGACTCCACGCCCTTCGCCCGACCGCCCGCAGATCGCCGTCGCGCTGCACTATGACCGGCAGGAGGACAAGGCGCCGCGGGTCGTCGCGTCCGGCCGCGGCGCGCTCGCCGAGCGCATCCTCGAGCTCGCTTTCGCCCACGGCGTCAAGGTGCGCGAGGACGCCGACCTCGCCGAGCTCCTCGCCGCGGTCGAGATCGGCCAGCAGATCCCGCTCGCCGCCTTCGCCGCGGTCGCCGAGATCCTGTTCTACATCTACCGCGCCAACGAGCGGCAGGCGGCCGCGGGCGGGCGGCCGTGAGCGCCGACGCCCAGCTCGACGCGATCGTCGCC